>JAQZAY010000368.1 GCA_029239415.1 Pseudomonas sp.
TCGGCCCGTGTGCGCGACGACAGCCTGCTGCTCGCGGTCAGCGACGAAGGCCCCGGTATTCCCGAAGCCGAGCGGGCGAAGATTTTCGACATGTTCTACACCGCCGCGCGCGGTGATCGAGGCGGGCAGGGCACGGGGTTGGGCCTGGCGATCTGCCAGGGCATGGTCGGCGCCCATGGCGGTCGCGTCGAAGTCGGCAGCGGCATCGATGGCCATGGCACCTGCATCGCCTTATGCTTGCCGCTGCGCGCTCAACCGGGCGCCGATCCGGATACCTGAGCATGAGCCTTACCCATCCTCCTCTGGCCAGCACCTTGCTGGTCATCGACGACGAACCGCAGATCCGCAAGTTCCTGCGCATCAGCCTGGCCTCCCAGGGCTACAAGGTGATCGAAGCGGGCACCGGCGCCGAGGGCCTGAGCCAGGCCGCGCTGCTGCGTCCGGACCTGATCGTGCTGGACCTGGGCCTGCCGGACATGGACGGCCAGCAGGTGCTGGAGCAGTTGCGCCAGTGGAGCTCGGTGCCAGTGCTGGTACTCTCGGTGCGCGCCAGCGAGGCGCAGAAGGTCCAGGCCCTGGACAACGGCGCAAACGACTATGTGACCAAGCCCTTCGGCATCCAGGAATTCCTCGCCAGGGTGCGTGCGCTGTTGCGCCAGGCCAGCGGCAGCCCGGTTAACGAAGCGGCGTTGCAACTGGGTCCGCTGCAGGTCGACCTGGCATCGCGCCGGGTCACCCTCGATGGCGCCGAGGTGGCCCTGACCCGCAAGGAGTACGCTGTGCTCGCACAGCTGGCGCGCTATCCGGGGCGAGTCATCACCCAGCAGCAGTTGCTCAAGGACATCTGGGGCCCGACCCACCTCGACGACAGTCACTACCTGCGCATCGTCGTCGGCCACCTGCGCCACAAACTCGGCGACGACCCCGCCGCCCCACGCTTCCTCATCACCGAACCCGGCGTCGGCTACCGCCTGGCAAGCCCCGACTGACGCGCCGCTCCCCAGCCCACACCTATCCCCTGAGGTCGCTATCCCCTGTGGAAGCTATCCCTGTGGGAGCGGGTTCTACCCGCGAAGACGCCAGCCCCTACACCATCAATCCCGGATTTACATTCGAATCCAGCGGTGCCAGTGCCGACGCCTTCGCGGGTAGAACCCGCTCCCACAGGAACCCGCTCCCACAGGAATCCGCTCCCACAGGAACCCGCTCCCACACAACGGCACTTTTTAGATGGCACATCGTCTGACCCAGCATTACCCTGACGTTTTTCCCGAGGTGTCATCGATGAAAGCCTGGATCTGTGTGCCGCTGGTGGCACTGGCCTTGAGCGGTTGTGCCGGCAAGACCGCCTACCGCGACAGCTGCGCCACGCAGCTCGATGGTGCCTGGCACGAGCTTGACCTGGCCAAGGCCGAAGGCCTGGCCGGCACCGTGAGCTATTCCAAGGCGCTGTCACTGCTCACCGGGGCCAAGACCCAGCAGCAGTTCGAAGCCTTCGAGGGCTGCACCAACAAGGCCGAAAAAGCGCGGTTCTATATCCGCGAGTCGCGTGCCGGACGCTGAAGCACTTCGGTCGCCCAGAGCCGCCTGACAGCGGGCCGGCAGACGGCCAGCAGACGTAGTATCGACAAGGAGTGTCTGCCATGCGCAGCCGATTGGATGAATGCCTGCAAGCCGTCAATGAAGTCCTGCTGGGCAAGGAAACCCAGGTTCGCCTGGCGTTGACCTGCCTGATCGCCGATGGCCACCTGCTCATCGAGGACTTGCCCGGCATGGGCAAGACCACCCTGAGTCATACCCTGGCCAAGGTTCTGGGCCTGAGTTTCCAACGTATCCAGTTCACCTCCGACCTGCTGCCCAGCGATATCCTCGGCACGTCGGTGTTCGACAAGGACAGCGGTCGTTTCGTCTTTCACCCCGGACCGATCTTCGCCGAACTGGTGCTGGCGGACGAAATCAACCGTGCCACGCCCAAGAGCCAGAGTGCCCTGCTCGAAGCCATGGAGGAGGGCCAGGTCACCATCGAGGGCGCCACCCGTCCATTGCCCCAGCCGTTTTTCGTGATCGCCACGCAAAACCCTACCACCCAAGGCGGCACCTTCGCACTGCCCGAGTCGCAACTGGACCGTTTTCTCATGCGCCTGTCGCTCGGCTACCCGGCCAAGGCCGCCGAAAAGGCCTTGCTGATGGGCGAGTCGCGACGCGATCTGCTGCCGCGCATGAGCGCCGTACTTGACCACGCGCAGCTGTCCGCATTGCAGGCCCAGGCCCGTGCAGTGCGGGCCAGCGACGCGTTGGTGGACTACGTACTGCGCCTGGTGGAAGCCACCCGCACCCAGCCGCAGTTCGCCTATGGATTGTCGCCACGTGGCAGCCTGGCGTTGCTTGCCGCTGCCAAGGCGTGGGCCTTGCTGCTCGATCGCGACTACGTGATTCCCGAAGACGTGCAAGCGGTACTGCCCTCAGTCGTCAGCCACCGCCTGCGCGAACGAGCCGACCCCACCGGTCAGGGCGGAGGAGCGCTGGTGCAGTGGCTGCTGCGGGAGGTGCCTGCGCTGTGAGGCGGCTGCTCGGCGAGCGCTGGCGGCGCTGGCAGGCGCGACGCTTGCCGGCAGCGCCGCGCATCGAGCTGGACCAGCGCAGAATCTTCATCGTCCCCAGCCGCAGCGGTACCGGTTTCATCGTCGTGCTGCTGTTGATCTTCCTCGCCGCCATCAACTACCAGAACAGCCTGGCCTATGCCCTTGTATTCCTGCTGGGCTCTGTGTTCGTCGTCGCCATTCTGCACACCTACCGCAACCTCAGCGGCTTGCTGGTCAGCGGCAACGGGGCCACCTCCGTGTTCGTCGGCGAGCAGGCGCGCTTCGGCCTGCGCCTGGAAAGCGGCGGCAAGGAGCACCAGGCCATCGGTGTGGGTTGGAACGCGCAGCAACTGCAACGCAGCGACGTCGCCCCCGATCACGTACAGGCCTTGGAACTGAGCTTGCCGACCGAGCGCCGCGGCTGGCTTCCAGCACCGCGCATGCGCGTGGAGACCAGCTTTCCCCTCGGCGTGCTCACCGCCTGGACCTGGGTCGACCTGGGCCAGCGAGTGCTGGTCTATCCGCAACCGTTGCAGGGCGAAGTGCCGACCTTGCACAGCGAGTCGGCGGATATCGAAGACCAGGCGCAACGCCTGCACGGCCAGGGCGTGGACGATTTTCAGGGCCTCAAGCAATACCAGCCCGGCGATTCTTGGCGGCGCATGCATTGGAAGGCCTATTCACGCGGCGAAGGGCTGCTGGTCAAGGACTTCGCCGACCTGCGCGGCCAGGAACTGTGCCTGGACTTCGTCGCGCTTGGCGGCGATGTCGAACAGCGCCTCTCGCGCCTGTGCTATTGGGTATTGGCCCTGTCCCGCGAGCAGCGGCCTTTCGCCCTGCAGTTGCCCGGCAATCGGCTGGACACCGACAGCGGCGACGCACACCGCGAGGCCTGTCTGCGTGCCTTGGCACTTTTTGGAGAACAGCCATGAGCACGCCCGCCGCGATTCCGCGCGTCAGCCTGACCTGGCTGCTCCTGGCGCAGTCGCTGGTACTGCTGCCGCTGTGGTGGCACGTGCCGTTATGGCTGCTGGGGCTGTGGCTGGGTTGCACCCTGTGGCGCGTCCAGGTGTTTCGCATGCGAGCCCGCTACCCGGGGCGGTTGATCAAGCTGGCGCTGATGCTTGCGGTGGCCGCCGGGGTGTATCTGTCCAGCGGCACCTGGGTGGGCCTGGAGGCCACCGCCGCGCTGCTGGTGGCCGCGTTCCTGCTC
>JAQZAY010000038.1 GCA_029239415.1 Pseudomonas sp.
CGGCGCGCCGATGCCGATGTCACGGGTTATGTTGATGGCACGTCGACCCGGGGCAGTGACGTTGACCCTCTCGACCCCATACGGGTGGGTGATGGTGTACACGCCGGCACGCGGTACCGAGGCACGGATGCGGATGCGCGCGAAACTCTGCTGGTCGCCATCGACCGGGTTTTCGGCGGCGAAGGCCGCCTCGATGCCGGCCACGTAGACCTCGAGCTCGTAGCCGTTGTTGCCCACGGCCGGGATCTCGGTCTCGGCCAGGAACCAGAACATCTCTGGCGGCCAGTTATTGGGGAAGACCAGCGGCAAGGCATCGTCGTAGATACCGGGTTCGGGCAGCAGGGTGCACATGTAGGCCGGTGCGCCGGGGCCACCGGGCGCCCGCGAACTGGTCGCGCGCGACTGGCAGAGTTCCAGCGAGAGCTCGTTGGCGTCCTGGTACCACATCGGGTAGCGCCCGGTGGCCAGGGTGTAGGGGCCGGGGTCTACCGAGGCAAGCCCTGCCCAGGCGGTACCGGTCAGTGTGAAAGCGAGACCGGCGGCGAAAAGCGCACGGCGTGGCCAATTGTTCATGCTGCCTCCTTGAAGGCGGAGCCTTTGACTGTTCATGGCACCAGCACCACGTCTTCGCTGTCGCTGCCGCCATTGGCGCTGGTCACGCGGACCGTGGCCGGCGGGATCGGCGAGAGCCCGGTGGTCAATGTCTTCAACGCGCCTTCGCCGCCAAGGCTGCCGATCACCGCGCCGTTGCCGGTGCTGGCGCTGAGCGTGGGCGGGCTGACCTCGTCGCTGGTGGTGGCGACCAGGGTCAGCTGGCCGCTGGCCAGGCTGTACTCGGCGCGGGTGATGGTCACCAGGTCGGTCAGGTGCAGGCTGGCGCTGGTCGGGGCGCTGCTGGGGATCGCCAGGTGGTTGTCGGCGGTCACCTGCAGGTAGGCGGGCAGGCTTGGATTGAGCGCCGACTGGGCGTACCAGGCGCCGGTGCTGTTGGCCTCGGTCAGTGCCAGGTTGGGTGTCTGGCTCAGCAGGGAGACGGTCGCCGGCGCAGGAGGCGCCATCACGAACACGTCCTGCTGGGCGCGCAGGTCGCCATTCTCGGTGTGACGCGAGTAGGTGCTGCGCAGGGGGATCAGCGGTGTCGGGCGGACCACGTCGGACAGCTTGCCCGAGATCGAGAACAGCTCGGTGCGCAGGTCGATGCCGTTGGGACCCTCGATGCGCACATAGTTGGTGTTGAACGGGCTGCCGGTGACCGGCTCGGTGAGGTTCGGGTCACCGATGTAGCGCTCGCTGGCGCCTGTCGCCGGGTTGGTCTCGGTATAGGGGCCGTTGACACTGCGCAGGAACGGCCCGACATCGCCCTTGAGCGCGCCCTGGTAGGTTTTCGGCGAACCGATACCGATGTCGCGGGTCATGTTGATCGCCCGGTCGCCTGCGGCCGGCACATCGAACACATCGACGCCGTAGGGGTGGGTGATGACGTAGGTGCCTGCCACCGGGACATCGACGCGGATGCGCACCCGGGCAAAGCTGATCTGGTCGCCGTCGATCGGCTCCTCAACGTTGAATGCCGCCTCGATGGCGGTCCCGAAGTCCAGGTCGATGCCCCTGGCGGCATCGACGATCGAGGCATCGGCGGTGAACCAGAACGCCTCGTCGGGGAAGTTCTGCGGGAACGCGATCGGCTCGGCGTCATCGAACACGCCCGGGGTCGGCAGCAACGTGCACATGTACGACGGCGCGCCCGGCGCGCCCGGAGCCCTTGAACTGACCGCCTTGGACAGGCAGAGGTCGAGAACCCGTCCATGGGTGTCCTGGTACCAGGCGGCGAAATGGCCGTTTTCAGGAAGGTAGGGCCCAGGGTCTACGTCGTAGAGCGCGGCCTGGGCCGGCACCTGGAGGAGGCCGGCGAAGATCGCCAGCGCCAGTGGATGCGGTGTTGATCGGTGCATGAGAAGTCCCTCTTGCAAAACGGGCCCATGGACTTGGGGCGTCTGAAGAGGTTTTGGCAACAACCGTACCAGTTTGCGCAGATGGGCTTGGAGCCCGCGTGCCAGGTGGCTTGCGGACGATTCGACGCAGGCCTGCAGGCCCGCGCGCTGCGGGCCTGCAGCCCCAGGGTTGGGGAAACGGGGGCGCCTCGGACAATGATGCAGTACTGGCCCCAACTATGGGCTATACCTTGAAGGTCCTTATCCCGGAGTCAGCCATGGATCATGTACCGCGCGCCGACCTGCTCCAGCGGGCCGACCCGGGTACGGCGCGCAAGCCGTTCGATTTGCTGCGCTGGTACGCCTGGGTAAGCCTTGCGATCATCTTTTCCATCGCCGTGGGCCTGGGGCTCATCTCCAGCCGTTTCATCATCGACGAGAGCGTCGAGCGCGACGCGTTGCTGACCGCGCAGTTCATCCAGTCGATCGGCGACGCCGAAGTGCGTCATGTGTCGATTCCCAACGTGCCCAGCATGGGCGTGCTGCTCGACCCACGCATGGACGAGGCGCTGCCCGATGTCGATCCCGAGGCCCGGCGCAAGGCGCGCGGGGAGTTTCTCGATCACGTCGCGCACCTGCCGGACGTGCTGCTGGCCACGATCTACGCCCCCGACCGCACGGTGATCTGGTCGAGCAACCCGGCGCTCACCGGCGAGCTCATCGAAGCGGACGCTGACCTGGAGCGCGCCTTCGAGTACAAGAAGCGGGTGTCGGCCAGCTACCACAATTTCGACAATGCACGCGTCGAGCAGTTGTTCGTGACCCCGCCACGGCAACTGTTCATCGAAAACTACATCCCGCTGTTCGACGCCGATGGCGAGCGAGTGACGGCGATGGTCGAGATCTACAAGGAGCCCCACGACCTCATCTTGCGCATCGAGCAGGGCCTGCTGAGGATCTGGCTGGCGATCATCCTCGGCGCGCTGCTGGTATACGGGGGCTTGTACTGGATCATGCGCCGCGCGGCGCGCCAGCTGGCGGTGCAGCAGAAGCGGCTGATCGGCAACGAAACCTTCGTGGCGCTCGGGGAGATGTCTTCGGCCGTGGCGCACAGCCTGCGCAACCCGCTGGCCAGCATCCGCTCCAGCGCCGAGCTGGCCCAGGCCTTCGACGAGGGACCGGCGCAGAAGAACATCAACGACATCATCCACCAGGTCGATCGCATGTCGCACTGGGTCCGGCAGCTGCTGCAGTCGTTGCGGCCGTTGAACGACGATGCCGTGCCGGTCGACCTGCCCGAAGCCCTGCGCGAGAGCCTGCAGACATTTGCCGCGCCGCTGCAGCGAGGTGGCGTGCAGCTCGAGCTGGCCAAGCTGCCCGACGTCCAGGTCCTGGGCCATCCCGCGCTGCTGGGGCAGATCTTTCACAGCGTGATCGCCAACGCCCTGGAGGCGATGGAACAGGGCGGCCGCCTGCGGGTGGAGGTGGTACGCCAGGACCGGCGCTACCTCACGCTGCGCCTGAGCGACACCGGGCGGGGCATGAGCGAGCAGCAGCAGCGCATGGCCTTTCGACCGTTCTTCACCACCAAGCAGGGAGGGCTGGGCGTCGGGCTGATGCTGGTCAAGCGGATCATGGAGCGTTTCGGCGGGTCGATCCGGCTGAAAAGCCGCGAGGGTACGGGGACCAGCGTTCTGCTGAGCTTTCGCCTGGCGGATGGGGCGTGACTGACATGGGAAGTATTTTCCCCGGAAGTGGGGAAGGTATCTCGATCCAGTCTCAAGATTCAGCTGCAACCCATTGTTATTGCTATGCATCAGCGGATAGGTGGCCAATGGCCGGAAACTTGCAGCAACCGGACCAGAAGGGCATAGACGCAGCAATACCGGCAGTGTGCTATCAATTCGCTACATCCGGTAACGTACTGCACACGGATTCATGGACGGGCATCCACGCGGGATCATCGTGATGCAGACGCTGGAAAACGAAGGCCCCAACAAACTCTCTCCCGGCGCCAATGCGCTGGCGGCGCCACTTCGCGAGTTCAACCTGCTGCGCTGGTTTTCAGTGGTCAGCCTGGTCATCATCACGACCGTGGCGGGTGGACTGGGATACGTGACCACGCGGTTCGTGGTCAAGGACAGCATCGAGCGCGACGCCATGCTCACCGCCCAGTTCATCCAGGCCATGGCCCAGGCCGAGGTGCGTCACTCGCAGCTGCCGCCGGGCAGCACCATGGGCGAGTTGCTCGACCCGCGCCTGGATGGCCTTCATCCGCAGGTCGAGGCGCAACTGGCGGAGTCGACCCGAGCCGAGTTTCTCGACCATGTGGAGCAGTTGCCCGATACCCTGCTGGCCAATGTCTATGCCCTGGACCGTACCGTGGTCTGGTCCACCCACAAGCAACTGATCGGCCAGCGCATCCTCGACGAGGAGCTTGAGCGCGCATTCGATTCGCACCGTGCGGTGATGGCCAGCTACCACCCGCCCGAAGCGGCCCATGAACAGCAGAAATTCCAGCGCGTGCCCAAGCACCTGTTCATCGAGCTCTACCTGCCCATGTTCGATGCCGAGGGCCGCAAGGTGCTGGCAATGGTCGAGATCTACAAGGAGCCCAAGGACCTGATCCGGCGCATCCAGCGCGGCTATGTGCTGATCTGGGCCTCGACGCTGGCGGGCGGCGCACTGATCTACTTCGGCCTGTTCTGGATCGTGCGCCGCGCGGCCAGCATGCTGCAACACCAGCAGAACCGGCTGGTGGCCAGTGAAACCTATGTCGCCCTTGGCGCGATGTCCTCGGCAGTCGCGCACAGCCTGCGCAACCCGCTGGCCAATATCCGCTCGAGCGCCGAACTGGCGCAGAACATCGCGAGCACGCCGGCGCAGAAGAACATCGGCGATATCATCAGCCAGGTCGACCGCATGTCGCGCTGGGTTCGCGACCTGCTGGTATCGCTGCGCCCGGCCAGCGACGCGCCCGAGGCGGTCGAGCTGGTGGCGGCCGTCGAAGATACCCGCCATGCCTTCGCCCAGCAGATCGAGCGCCATGGCGTGCGTTTCGAGCTCGACGCGCCCGCATCCGCGTGGGTGGCCAGCCAGCCGCTGCAGTTGACGCAGATCCTCAACAGCCTGTTTTCCAACGCCCTGGAGGCCATGCCCCTGGGCGGGCGCCTGTTGGCGCAGGTCACCAGCCTGGACGGGCAGAACGTGGAGCTGACCCTGAGCGATACCGGCAAAGGCATGACCAGGCAACAGGAAAACATGGTCTTCAAGCCGTTTTTCACCACCAAGCAGGGCGGCCTGGGGGTCGGCCTGGTGCTGGTCAAGCGCATCATGGAGCGCTTTGGCGGCTCGGTCAGCCTGAGCAGCCGCGAAGAGGAAGGAACCCGCGTCAGCCTGATTTTCAACATTGCAGCCGGAGGGGAACATGCAGCACAGCATCCTGGTAGTCGAGGATGATGAAATCCTCGCGGACAACATCCGGACCTACCTGAGCCTCAAGGGCTTCGAGGTCACCGTCTGCCACAGCGCCGAACTGGCGCTGCAGCACATGCAGCATCACCAGCCCGACGCGGTATTGACCGACAACTCGCTGCCCGGCATGGGCGGCCACGAGTTGCTGGGCAAGCTGGTGGCCCGCGATCCGGCATTGAAAGTGATCATGATGACCGGCTACGGCAACGTCGAGGACGCCGTGCTGGCCATGAAGGGAGGTGCCTTTCACTACCTGACCAAGCCGGTGGTGCTGGCCGAGCTCAAGCTGATGCTGGACAAGGCGTTGGCAGCCGAGCGGATGGAGCGCACGCTGTCGTTCTACCAGAAGCGCGAGGCGCAGAAGTCTGGCCTGCAGGCCCTGATCGGCGAGTCGCCGGCCATGCTCGGGCTCAAGCACACCTTGCGCCAGCTGCTGGATGCCGAACGGCGCATGACCAGCGACGACCTGCCGCCGGTGCTGGTGGAGGGCGAGACCGGCACTGGCAAGGAGCTGGTCGCACGCGCCCTGCATTTCGATGGAGCGCGCAGCAAGGGGCCGTTCATCGAGTTCAACTGTGCGTCGATCCCCGCCAACCTGCTGGAGGCCGAGCTGTTCGGCCATGAGAAAGGCGCCTTTACCGATGCCAAGGAAAGACGGGTAGGCCTGGTGGAGGCGGCCGATGGCGGCACGCTGTTTCTCGACGAGATCGGTGAAATGGACCTGGTGCTGCAGGCCAAGCTGCTCAAGCTGCTCGAGGACCGAAGCATCCGCCGCATCGGCGCAGTCAAGGAGCGCAAGGTGGACCTGCGCATCATCAGCGCGACCAACTGCAACCTCGAGCAGATGGTCCAGCAGGGCAAGTTCCGTCGCGACCTGTTCTTCCGCCTGCGCATCATTGCCTTGAAAGTGCCCCGCCTGTACGCACGTGCCCAGGACATCCTGGTGCTGGCCCGGCATTTCCTTGCTTATCATGGGCGGCGCTACGGCAAGCCGAACCTGCGTTTCTCCAGCGAGGCCGAGAGCCTGATGCTGGGCTACAGCTGGCCTGGCAACGTGCGCGAACTGCGCAACATGCTGGAACAGACGGTATTGCTGGCACCCGGCGAGGTGATTGCCCCGCACCAGCTCAACTTGTGCATGAGCCTGATCGACGAACCCATGGCCAGCCCGGCGCCTGTAAGCTACGAAGCGCCGCACCCTGAAATGGAGCATGGCTTCACCTTGCCCGACATGGAACGCGACCTGGTGTGCAAGACCCTGGACCGCACCGACTGGAACGTCACCAAGTCGGCCCGCCTGCTGGGCTTGAGCCGGGACATGCTGCGCTATCGCATCGAGAAGCTCGGCCTGACCCGGCCCGACAAGCGCCAGTGGTGATCAGCGCTGCTGGCCGCCACCGGTCTTGCCCTGGCCTGCGGTGCCTTCCGAACCGCTGCCGTCCATGCCCGGCAGGCGAGGATCGACGGACTGCTCGGCAGGCGGGGTCTGCTGGTCGCTGCCCTGGATCCGCGGATCGGTGTCGCGCGGCATCGGGGCCTGGGTAGGATTCAAGGTGCTGTCGGTTCCCGCCTCAGGCATGGTGCTGTGCGGGTTGTCCGGGTGGGTCGGCCCGGTGCCGATGGCCAGGGCAAGCGGGGAGGCCAGCAGGGCGGCGAGCAGGACGGCGATCGAGTGGCGTTTCATGGTCAAGCTCCTTTTGATGGCAAAGCACAGGCAGCGGGCTGCTGGCGCAGCCCTCTTGTGGATGTAGGCTCATCCGCACGTCCGCAGTGCCCCGCGCTCGACCAACGGTCAGACCACCTGCGCCAGCAGCATGATGAACACGATCCCTACCACCGAAAGGATGGTCTCCATCATGCTCCAGGTCTTGAAGGTTTCGGCCACGGTCATGTTGAAGTACTGCTTCACCAGCCAGAAGCCCGCGTCGTTCACATGGGACAGGATCAACGAACCTGCACCCGTGGCCAGTACCAGCAGCTCGCGGTTGACGCCGGGCACCATGTCGACCACCGGGGCGACAATGCCCGCGCCGGTGATGGTCGCCACCGTCGCCGAGCCGGTGGCGATGCGGATCACCGCCGCTACCAGCCAGGCCAGCATGATCGGCGAGATCTCTGCCTGCACCGCCATGTGCCCGATCACGTTGCCAACGCCGGTGTCGACCAGCATCTGCTTGAAGCCGCCACCGGCGCCAACGATCAGCACGATGGCCGCGGTCGGCGCCAGGCTCTGGTCGAGCAGCTTCATGATCTGCTGCCGGGAAAAGCCACGCGCCGCGCCAAAGGTGTAGAAGGCCAGCAGCAGCGCGGCGAGCAGGGCCGTGATGGGGTGGCCGATCAGGTCCATCCACTGGCGCACGATGTGCTCGGCGGGCAGTACCACGTCGGCGAAGGTCTTGAGCAGCATCAGGAACACCGGCAGCAGCACCGTGATCAGGGTCACGCTGAAGCTCGGCAGGTTCTGCTGGTTGGATTCGCGGGCGATCTGGTCCATCAGTTCCTGCGACGGCGTGCCGGGGATGTAGCGCGAGATGAAGTTGCCGAACAAGGGACCGGCGATCACTGCGGTGGGCAGCGCGACCAGCAAGCCATAGAAGATGGTCTTGCCGATGTCGGCCTGGAAGATCCCGATCGCCAGCAGCGGCCCCGGGTGCGGCGGCACCAGGCCATGCACCACCGAGAGACCGGCCAGCAGCGGGATGCCGATCTTGATCAGCGACACCCCGGAGCGGCGGGCGACGATGAAGACCAGCGGGATCAGCAAGACAAAGCCGATCTCGAAGAACAGCGGGATACCCACCAGGAAGGCGGCGAACATCATCGCCCAGTGCACCCGCTTCACGCCGAAGGCGCGGATCAGCGTCTGCGCGATCTGGTCGGCGCCGCCTGAGTCGGCCATCAGCTTGCCGAGCATGGTGCCCAGGGCCAGCACGATGCCGACAAAGCCGAGCACGCCGCCGAAGCCGTCCTGGAACGACTTCATGACCTTGGACACCTCCATGCCCGAGGTCAGGCCGAGAAAACCGGCCGCCAGGGTCAGGGCGACGAAGGGGTGGACCTTGAAGTGGGTGATCAGCAGCACCAGGCCCACGATGGTGACCAGTGCATCGAGCAGCAGAAAGGTATCAGTAGCCAGTCCGAACATTGTTCATTGCCTCGATTTTATCGTTGTTTTGGCGGAACCATTTTGACGCCGGGGCGTCGAGACAGCGCTGTCTCTGGTGGGCCGGGCAAACCGCCCGTTCAGGCAGTCCGCGCCTGCGCCCGTTCACCGCAAGGCTTTGACCAGGCGTCCACTTGCTCGGCCAGTCGTTCGATCGGGTCAGTGGCATCCAGGGCAAGGGTCAGCGGCTCGCCGCGAGGCGATTCCAGGGCGGCGAACTGGCTGTCGATCAGGCTGGCCGGCATGAAGTGGCCTGGGCGCAGCGACACCCGTTGCTCAGCGTCGGCCGGGGACAGCTCGAGAAACACGAAGCCCAGGTTGGGCACCGCGCGGCGCAGGCTTTCACGGTAGCGGCGCTTGAGCGCCGAGCACGTGAGGATCGGGCGTTCGCCGGCCATGAGGATGGCCTGCATTTCCTCGCCCAGGCGCACCAGCCAGCCAGCCCGGTCGTCGTCGTCAAGGGGAATGCCGGCGCTCATCTTGGCGATGTTCTCGGCAGGGTGGAAGGCATCGCCCTCGATCAGGCGACCGCCGCTTTTCAGGGCGATGGCAGCGCCGACGCAGCTTTTGCCGCAACCAGCCACGCCCATCACCACGATCGCGGACAGGGGAGAATTCATCGGTACCTCCTGCGGGGCAAGGTAGCGCTGTCTTTGGCCATGATGGCCGCAGGCAGGGATGCCAGCTTCCCGGGTGTTGTTGATTTTGTCTGACGCAGTATGGACGCTCGGCACAGGTGCGCGACCAAAGAGTCATTGCCTGTGTCCTGAGACAGCGCTACCTTAGTGCCCGTTCCTTCCATTTGGCAAGTCGAATAACAACACACCATGACGCGTACTGGCTCCCGCACTACCGGTCGTCCGACCCTGGCTGAAGTCGCCAGGCTTTCCGGGGTTTCCCCGATCACCGCCTCGCGCGCGCTGCGCGGTGTGAGCACCGTCGCCCCGGTGCTGGCCGAAAAAGTCCAGGCCGCCGCCGCCGCGCTGGGCTATATCGCCAACCCCGCCGCACGCGCGCTGGCCTCGGCCCGCAGCCAGTCGGTGGTGGTGCTGATCCCGTCGCTCTCCAACCAGTTGTTCATCGACACGCTGGAGGCCATTCACGCGGTCATGCGTCCCCGCGGGCTGGAAGTGTTGATCGGCAACTACCACTACGACAGCGCCCAGGAAGAGAACCTGATCCGCAACTACCTGGCCTACCAGCCCTGCGGCATGCTGCTGACCGGTTTCGACCGCAGCGACGCCTCGCGCCAGATGCTCGCCGCCAGCGGCGTGCCCTGCGTGCACATGATGGAGCTGGGCGGCGAGGACGGTGCGGTGTCGGTGGGTTTTTCGCAGCAGCAGGCCGGCCGCGCCGCTGCCCGCCACCTGATCGAGCGCGGCCGGCGCCGCCTGGGGTTCATCGCCGCCCAGCTCGACCCAAGGGTCATGCAGCGCGCCGAAGGGTTCTGCCAGGCGCTGACCGAGGCCGGCCTGGATGCCGTGGAATTGCAGCTGCTGTCGCCGCAACCCTCGTCGATCGCCCTGGGTAGCGAGCTGTTCAGCCAGATGCTGGCCCAGGCGCCGGATGTCGACGGCATCTTCTTCTGCAACGACGACCTGGCCCAGGGCGCGGTGCTGCAGGCCTTGCGCCAAGGCATCGAGGTGCCTAGGCAGGTGGCGATGGTCGGCTTCAACGATCTGCCGGCCTCGGCGCACATGGTGCCCAGGCTGACCTCGATCCGCACGCCTCGGGCGGCAGTGGGACGCACTGCCGCCCAGGCCTTGCTGAGCCTGCTCGATGGCAAGCCGGTAGCGGCCCGCCAGCAGGACCTGGGCTTCGAGCTGATGGTGCGCGAGAGCTCCTAGCTGGCCAGCAATCACCTTCTGTCAGTCGGGTCCGAGGCTGCATGGGCGCAGCGCCGCAGTTCCCGGTCCAGTTCCTCCAGGCTGGCTTCCAGCGCCCGCAGCAAGGGGGGCAGCGCGCGCGCGCCCGGCTCGGCCTGCTCGATCGCTTCGCAATCGCGCACCACGTTGCGCACCTTGAGCATCTTCGCCCCGCCCTTGATGCGGTGCACCAGATGCCTGAGCGCCTGGGCGTCAGGCGAATGGCCCAGGTCGCGCAGCGCGGCGAGGTCTTCAGCGTTGCTCTGGGCCAATTGCCCGACCAGGCGCAGGATCACCTGGTCATCGTCCCGGGTCAGGTGGCGAAGGTTGTCCAGGTTGAAGCCATCGCTCGGCGCGTCGCCTGGGTCATCGGCCCGGGCTTGCGAGGGCATGCAGGCCTGGCTGTCCTCGGCGGCACTGGACAACTGGGCGCGCAGCCCCTCGAGGCCGATCGGCTTGAACAGGCACTCGTCCATGCCACTGGCCAGGCAGCGTTGGCGTTCCTCGGCCTGGGCATTGGCGGTGAGACCGACGATGCGGCAGGGGGATTGGCCGCGCTCGGCCTCCAGCATGCGGATACGCCGCGTCAGCTCATGGCCGTCCATCTTCGGCATGTTGCAGTCGGTGAGCACCACATCGATGCGTGACTGCTGCCAGAGCGCCAGGGCCGCGTGGCCATCGCTGGCCTGCATGACCTGGTGGCCGAGCGTGCTCAGCTGCTTCTCGAGCAGCATGAGGGTGGCCGGGTAGTCGTCGACCACCAGGATCACCAGCGAACGCTCCAGGCCAGGGTTTTCCGGGGTGGGTGCCTGCACACTGGGCGCTTGCCCGCGCGGCAGCGTCAGGTGCACATCGACCTGGGTGCCGATGCCCTCCAGGCTCTGCAAGGTCAGCGTGCCGCCCATCAGTTCGCACAGGCTGCGGCTGATAACCAGCCCCAGGCCGGCGCCCTGGCGCGCCTGCGGGCCCTGGACCTGGGCAAAGCTGTTGAACAGGCGCGCCTGGTCGGCAGCAGCGATGCCGATGCCGCTGTCGCGTACCTGCAGGTGAACGCGCAGTGGCTCGCTCGCCTCACTCGCCAGCAGGCCCAGCCGGACGCCGACCTGGCCCTGCTCGGTGAACTTGATGGCGTTGCTCAGCAGGTTGGAGAGGATCTGCTTGAAGCGTCCCGCATCCACCTCGACCCATAGCGCCGAGCCTGGCAAGTCCAGGTGCAGGTCCAGGCCCTTGAGTCTGAGGTTGCCCTCGAACACCTTGATGGTGCCGCGCACCAGCGCCACCAGGTCCGTGGCGCTGGGCTGCAGGGTCATGTGCCCGGATTCGATGCGCGAGATGTCGAGGATCTCGCCGGTCAGCTCGAGCAGGCCGACGGCCGAATCGTAGGCGGCCTTCAGCGACGCGGGATCGCTGCTGCCGCGCTCGCTGTCCTTGAGCGACAGTTCCAGCAGGCCGAGCACTGCATTCATGGGGGTGCGGATTTCATGGCTCATGGTGGCCAGGAAGGTGCTCTTGGCCTGGCTGGCCTGTTCGGCATCGTTCTTGGCCTGGCGCAGTTGCTCGAGCAGGCCGCGGCTGAGCGCCAGCTGTGCCTGCAGCGCTTGCTGCGCCTCGGTGCGCTGGTGGATGAGCTTGCGCAGGTAGCTGTTCCAGAAGATCACCCCGGCCAGCAACAGCGCCGAGAGGATCAGGATCTGCAGTACCAGCGAGCGATAGTTGCGCCATGGGCTGTCGCTGATCACCGCGTTGACCCGCCAGCGGTTGATCAACTGGTCCATTTCCTCGGGCGGGATGCTCAGCAGCGCCTTGTTCAGGATCGCCTGCAGCTGCGGCTTGTCACGGGCAATGGCAAATGCCGCCGTGGCGGGGGTCTGGCCATGGATCGAGGCGACATGCAGGCGACCATTGAACAACCGGGTGGTGAAGTAGGTGGCGTTGATCATCGAACTCAAGGCAGCGTCCGCCTGGTTCTGCGCCACGGCTTCCATGAGCTGCAAGGGGTTGCCTACCTCGACCAGGCGCAGGCCCGGGTATTGTTCGAGCAAGCGAGCCTTGGACGGATAGTCGCGGATGATGGCCAGGCGCTTGCCGGCCAGCGGCGCCGTGGGATCGAGGGTGTCCTGGGTGCGGGTGACCAGCACCCGAGGGCTGACCAGGTAGGGCCGGGTGAAACGCAGGCGCTGCTCGCGCTCGCTGCCCTGGCCAAGGGCACCGATCATGTCCGCCTTGCCCTGCTCGACCAGCTCGATCATCGCCGGCACCGAGTCACTGCGCACGATCTGGAAGTGCAGGCCGGTGCGCAGGCTGATCCGTTCGAGCAGGTCCGCGGTCACTCCCCGCAGGTTCTGCTCGTCGTCATAGAAGGTCAGCGGAGCCAGGGACGGGGTGATCACGACCCTGACCTGCGGGTGCTGCTCGGCCCAGCTACGCTCTTCGTCGGTCAGGGCTGCGAGGCGGCGGTCGAGCAGGGTGCTGGTGTTACCGCTGGTCCAGCGGCGCAGGATATTCAGCCGTTCATGCTCGCTGATGCGTGCCAGTGCCCGGTTCACCAGCCGGCGCAGGCGCTGGTTGTCGCGCGCCAGGGCAAAGGCAAAGGTCTCCAGCGGCATCTTCACGAAGTGGTTGATCTTGACCCGTCCGCGAAAGCTCTTGCCGATCAGGAAGTCGCTGCTGATGGCATCGCCCAGGTAGGCGTCGGCCTGGCCGAGGGCGACCGCGGCAAGGCCTGACAGGGCCGAGCGGACCATGACCAGCTGAGCCTTGGGATACAGCGCCCGGGCCTGCTCGGCGGGCAGGTAGTGATCGACCATGACCAGGCGCTTGCCGCTGAGGTCGTCCTCGCTGTCCATCTCGCTGTGCTGCGCGGTGACGATCACCGGCTGGTCGTCGGCGTAGGCGTTGCTCAGGATGAGCTCGGCGTCGGCGGCCTCGAAACCGTTGGAGCTGCCCAGCAGATCGATGCGCCCTTCGTGCAGGGCGCTGATCGATGCCTGGCGGTTCGGGTAGCGCTGGACCTGGACCGGTATGCCCAGCAGCTCGCTGATCAGCCCGGCGTAGTCGGCGCTCAGGCCTTCGTAGTCGAGCTGGCTGATATTGATGTCAAAGGGCGGGTAGTCGGGGGTCGAGCTGCCCAGGCGCAGCACCTGCCGACTGTCTAGCCACTGGCGGTCCTCGGCCGACAGCTGCAGGGGCGAGGCGGCGCTCTGCGAACGCGCCAGCAAGTGTCGCGGCTCGCTGTCGGCGGCCGCCAGCGGCAAGGGCAGCAGGCAGGCGAGCAGCAGCAAGGCCCAGGCTTTCATGCAGGGTCAGATCACATTGTTGCGCTTGGCCAGGTCGACCATTTCCACCAGTGATTCGGTCTTGAGCTTGTCCATGATCCGGCCTTTGTAGGTGCTGATGGTCTTGGCGCTCAGGCGCATGGTCTCGCCGATGTGCTTGTTGTTTTCGCCGCTGCTCAGTCGACGCAGCACTTCGACCTCGCGGTTGGACAGGCTGGCCAGCCGCGCGGCCTCGCTTTCGAGCATGCTGCGGTTGATGGTCAGGTCGGGGAAGGTGGAGTAGCCCTTGACCATGGCCTTGACCGCGAACACCACCGCCTCGATGTCTTCGTCCTTGTGCACGAAGGCCGAGATCCCGGCGTCCATGCAGCGGCGCACGTAAAGGTCGGAGGGTTGTCCGGTCAGCACCATGATGCGGGGCGCCGGGTCGAGCAGGTTGAGGCGCTTGATGACTTCCATGCCATCGAGGCCCGGCAGGCCGATATCCAGGATAACGATGTCCGGATGAAGCTGGCGGGCCAGTTGCACGGCCTCGACGCCGTCGCCGCTTTCGCCCACGACCTTGAATCGTTCACGTTCCAACAGCAGGCGTATGGACAGGCGGATAACGGGGTGATCATCGACCATCAATACGGTGGTCATAGGGGAACTCCTTGTCGGAATGTGGTCCGTTTCCTGTTCTACCCAGGAACGCGTCTGCACCAGGGGCCGGCAGCGCGCGAACAATACGTCGAATCCCCCTGCATTAGTACCGGGCGTAAAGGGGTGTTGAAAAAGCAAGCAGGCAGTGTCGAAAAGTCCTACAGCTGGTAAGGATTTTAAACCAAAGCGCTGTGCAATATGCCCATTAACGGTAATAAAAAGGTACGGTTCGACGAAACGCAGGCGTTTATCGAAGGGCCGGAGAGTCGACGTCGCTGGGTCTCATGGGCGCTGCGAGCCCGGTGGCGGGCACCCTGCATGCGCCTTCAATACCGGTTCGGCCCTCGCCGGATTGCGTGCCAGCGCCGCGCCTACCCGCGTGGGGCGCGCCACCAGTTGCCCTGAACAGTTCGGGCAACGGCCCTGGAAGTGCGTCTGGCCGCAGGCGCGGCAGAACGTGCACTCGAACGAACAGATCAGCGCCTCTGGGCTGTCGCCCGGCAGGTCGGTACCGCAGCATTCGCAGTTGGGGCGTAGTTCAAGCATGGCCAGCACTCTGTCGGAGACGGGAGCGCCGAGTCTGCTACCGGCCAGGCAAGGTTGGCAATACAGGGCGCTCAGGGTCGATAGAGATGGGCATGGCCGGCGCGGTACAGCGCCGATTCGGCGAACGGGGCATCGCCCAGCACATGCCCGACCAGGATCAGCGCGGTGCGCCGGAACCCCTTGGCCTGCACACGCTCGGCAATATCGTCCAGGGTGCCCCGGACCCAGTCCTGGTCTGGCCAGGTGGCACGGTGCACCACGGCGACCGGACAGTCGCCGCCGTAGTGCGGGCGCAGCTCGGCGACGATCTTCACCAGGTGCCTGACCCCCAGGTGGATGGCCAGCGTGCAACGGTGCCGGGCAAGGTCGGCCAGCTGCTCGCCGGCCGGCATCGGCGAGCTGTCGCCGTAGCGGGTGAGGATGACCGTCTGTGCCACGTCCGGCAATGTCAGTTCGCAGCCGAGCAGCGCCGCGCTGGCGGCCGTGGCGGTGACGCCGGGGATGACCTGGTAGTCGATGCCCAGCCCGCGCAGATGGCGGATCTGCTCGCCGATGGCACCATACAGGCCCGGGTCGCCGCTGTGCACGCGCGCGACATCCTGGCCTCGGGCGTGGGCGCTGCGGATCGCCTCGATGATCTGTTCAAGATGCAGCTCGGCGCTGTTGATCAGCACCTCGGCGCTGTGGCCTTCGAGCACGGCCGCCGGGACCAGCGATCCTGCATAGATGATCACCGGGCATTGACGGATCAAGCGCTGGCCCTTGACCGTGATCAGCTCTGGATCGCCTGGGCCGGCACCGATGAAATAGACCGTCATGGTAAATCCTTGCTGGGCAGAAAGCGGCGATTATCCGTCAAGTGCGGTGCTGCATGCCAATGCCAGGGTCGCCCGGCTGCTGGCCTGGCGGGCGACCTGCAGGCGCACTGGCCCGGGTCGCATGCTGGCGGCCATGGCCAGGGCAGCACTTTCGGCCACGCCCCAGCAGCCGCTGTGCTGCCAGGCCGTGCGCGAACGCTGGCTCAGCTGGCCCTCGAACGGCGCCAACCGGGCGGCGCTGAAAAATGCCAGCGGCAGGCCCAGTTGCCTGGCCAGTTGCCTGAGCCCGGCTTCGTCCTGCTTGCCATCGATACTGGCCAGGCCGGCGAGCGCCGTCAGCGCCAGGCCCTGGGCATCGAGCACCTGCAGCAGCAGCTCGGCCAGCTCGCTGGCCGGGCAGCCGCGCCGACAGCCGATGCCGGCGTACAGGACCCTACCGCCCATGGAGCAGGGGACGGGCCGGGACGGCGGCGCTGCAACCGAGGGGGTGACGGGCATGCGAGGTTCCTGTTCTGCTGCGCAGCAGGCAATGGCGGCCTGCCGTCGAGTCGGTCGCCAGCAAATCATGTGGCCCAGCGGCCGTCAATCTCAGCCAGCGGTTGACCACCTGACGGGCACTGCGTAGCCTTGCCGGTCCGAGGTTCTCCGGTGCATCGCGCCGGAGCTAAGACGGGAACGCGGTGTCACTCCGCGGCTGCCCCCGCAACTGTAAGCACTGCCCAGCTCGACACAGCCACTGCGCCCGCGCGGGAAGGCGTCTAGCGACCGGACCGACCGGTGTGGTGCAAGCCAGGAGACCTGCCTCGCAACGAATTCGACTTCAACCGGGCGGGGTGATCCGGTGGCGAACCTGTCCAGGCCAGCACGCCTGTGGCCTTCGTCGCGCATGCCCGCCATCCTGCCAAGGGCATCGAACATGAAAACACTGGCCAAGCTTCCCGTCACCATCGTCACCGGCTTCCTGGGCTCGGGCAAGACCACCTTGCTGCGCCACATGCTGGACAACGCCCAGGGCCGGCGCATCGCCGTCATTGTCAACGAGTTCGGCGAGCTGGGCATCGATGGCGAGATCCTCAAGCAGTGCAGCATCGGCTGTAGCGAGGAAGAGGCCAGCGGGCGCGTCTACGAGCTGGCCAACGGCTGCCTGTGCTGCACCGTGCAGGAAGAGTTCTTCCCGGTGATGCGCGAGCTGGTCGCGCGCCGTGGCGACCTGGACCACATCCTCATCGAGACCAGTGGCCTGGCCTTGCCCAAGCCATTGGTCCAGGCCTTCCAGTGGCCCGAAATCCGCAACGCCTGCACCGTCGATGCGGTGATCACCGTGGTCGACAGCCCGGCCGTTGCCGCTGGCACCTTTGCCGCCTATCCCGACCAGGTCGATGCCCAGCGCAAGCTCGACCCGAACCTTGACCATGAGTCGCCGCTGCATGAACTGTTCGCCGACCAGCTGGCCAGCGCCGACCTGGTGGTCCTGAACAAGGCCGACCTGATCGCCCCGGCGGACCTGGCCAAGGTGCGCGCCGAAGTGCTCGAGGAACTGCCGCCAGCGGTCAAGGCCATCGAGGCCAGCAGTGGCCGCCTGCCGCTCGAGGTGCTGCTGGGCGTGGGCGCCGAGTCCGAGGCGCACATCGACGGACGCCGTACCCATCATGATTCCCACCATGACGGCGACGACCATGACGACCATGACCATGACGCGTTCGACTCGATCTCCATCGACTTGCCCGAAGCCGACGAGCGTCTGCTGCTCGAGGCCTTGACCGGCCTGGTGACCGAGTTCGGCATCCTGCGCGCCAAGGGCTTCGCGGCCATTCCAGGCAAGCCGATGCGCTTGCTGATCCAGGGCGTGGGCAGCCGCTTCGACAAGCACTTCGACCGTGCCTGGCGCGCAGACGAGCCGCGGGTCACGCGCCTGGTACTGATCGGCCAGGGGCTGGACGAGGCACTGCTCGCAGCGCGCCTGCGCCAGGCCCTGGGCGCCTGACCCATGCACCTGCTGCGCACCCAGCCCGGCGGTTTCGTACCGGACGACAGCATCGCCGATCTCGGCCAGACCCCCGCGGACCTGGTGATCCTGTGCAGCGGCGACTCCCACCTGGCGTTGCTGGCCGAGACCGCCCGGCAATTGCCGGACGACTTCCCCAGCCTGCGTCTGGCCAACCCCATGCAGGTGCAGAACCATGCCTCGGTGGACCTGTACGTCGACCAGGTGCTGCGTCACGCCAAGGTCATCCTGGTCTCCCTGCATGGCGGGGTCGGCTATTGGCGCTACGGCGTCGAACAGCTGGTCGAGCTGGCCGAGCAGGGTGTGCAACTGGTCCTGGTGCCGGGCGATGATCGGCCGGACCCCGAGCTCATGGGCCTGGGCACGGTCACGGGCGCCGAGGCCGAGCGGCTCTGGCACTTCCTGCGCCAGGGCGGCAAGGCCAACGCGTTGAACCTGTTCAAGTGCCTGGCCAGCGGCTGGCTGGGCCGCGACTACGCCTGGGAGGAACCGCGGCAATTGCCACGTACCGTGGTGTACCACCCGGCCAGGACCGATGCGTGCCTGGAAGACTGGTATGCCCGGTGGCATCCCGAGCAGCCGGTGGCTGCCGTGCTGTTCTACCGCTCGCACCTGCAGGCGGCCAACACGGCCTTCATGGACACGTTCTGCGAGCGCCTGGCGGCGATCGGCCTCAACCCGATGCCGATCGCCGTGGCCAGCCTCAAGGAAGCCGCCTGCCTGGCCCAGGTCGAGCGCTGGATGGACGAGGCCGGTGCCGAGGTGATCATCAACACCACAGGCTTTGCCCTGTCCAGCCCCGAGCAGCCCAACCTGCGCCCGTTCCGGCGCGATATCCCGGTGCTCCAGGCGATCTGCGCCCAGGACAACCAGCCTGGATGGGAAGGCAGCGAGCAAGG
>JAQZAY010000369.1 GCA_029239415.1 Pseudomonas sp.
TCGCGCTCGCGCATCTGGCCGTGGCCGATGCCGATACGCGCCTCGGGTACCAGCTCGGCGAGGTCGGCGGCGCATTTCTCGATGGTCTTGACGTCGTTGTGCAGGTAGTACACCTGGCCACCGCGCAGCAGCTCGCGCAGCAGGGCTTCCTTGACAGTGCTCTTGTTCTGCTCCATGACGAAGGTGCGCACCGACAGGCGCCGCGCGGGCGGGGTGGCGATGATCGACAGGTCGCGCATGCCGGCCACGGCCATGTTCAGGGTCCGCGGGATCGGCGTCGCGGTGAGCGTGAGGATGTCCACCTCGCTGCGCAGGGTCTTGAGCTGCTCTTTCTGGCGCACGCCGAAACGGTGTTCTTCGTCGATCACCACCAGGCCCAGGTCCTTGAACCGCACGTCGTCCTGCAGCAGCTTGTGGGTGCCGATCAGGATGTCGATCTTGCCTTCGGCCAGCTCCGCGGCGGCGGCGTTGACTTCCTTGGCCGACTTGAAGCGGCTCATCACCTCGACCCGCACCGGCCAGTCGGCGAAGCGGTCGCGGAAGCTGTTGTAGTGCTGCTGGGCGAGCAGGGTGGTGGGCACCAGCACGGCTACCTGGCGGCCACTGTGCACGGCGATGAACGCTGCGCGCATGGCCACTTCGGTCTTGCCGAAGCCCACGTCGCCGCACACCAGGCGGTCCATCGGCTTGGCGGCGAGCATGTCGCCGCGCACGGCCTCGATGGCGTTCTGCTGGTCGGGGGTCTCCTCGAAGGGGAAGCCTGCGCTGAAGGTGGCGTAGTCGCCGGCCGGGTCGGCGAAGGCGTAACCCTTGCGGGCCGCGCGGCGGGCATAGATGTCGAGCAGCTCGGCGGCCACGTCGCGGACCTGTTCGGCCGCCTTGCGCTTGGCTTTCTGCCAGGCCTCGGAGCCGAGCCTGTGCAGCGGGGCCAGGGCGTCGTCGGTGCCGGTGTAGCGGGCGATCAGGTGCAGGTTGGCCACCGGCACGTAGAGCTTGGCGTTCTCGGCGTATTCCAGGGTCAGGAACTCGGCCGCCTGGTTGTCGATCTCCAGCGTGGCCAGGCCCAGGTAGCGGCCCACGCCGTGGTCGATGTGCACCACCGGAGCGCCTTCGCGCAGTTCCGTGAGGTTCTTGATCACCGCGTCGCTGGCGACTTCTCCGCGCTTTTCGCGGCGCCTGCGCTGCATGACGCGCTGGCCGAACAGTGGGCTCTCGGCGATCAGCGCCAGCGCCGGGTCGTCGAGCACCAGGCCGTCGTCGAGCGGGGCGATGGTGATCGCCAGGCGCTCGCTGCCGGTGACGAAGTCGGTCCAGCCCTCGACGGTCCGGGGGCGCAGCTTGAGGCGCTCGAGCAGTTCGAGCAGCACTTCGCGGCGGCCCGCCGACTCTGCGGTGAACAGCACGCGCCCGGGGAACTGGTCGAGGAACCCGGCGAGCTCGGCCAGCGGCTGGTTGGCCTTGGCCTCGATGGCGAGGTTGGGCAACGGCCTTGCCGGGAAGCTTTCGCGGCCGTTGCCGGCGTCCAGCGGTTCGGGGCTGACCACCACGCGCGGCCACTGCTTGAGCCGGGCAAAGCAGTCCTCGACCGGCATGAACAGCTCGGCCGGTGGCAGCAATGGCCGGGTCAGGTCGCCGCGGCGTTCTTCATAGCGCCCGCGCACGTCGTTCCAGAAATGCTCGGCGGCCTGCTCGACCCCGGGCAGCGAGAACACCTGGGTGTCCTGGGGCAGGTAGTCGAACAGGGTCGCGGTCTCTTCGAAGAACAACGGCAGGTAGTACTCGATACCGGCGGGGGTGATGCCGCTGGCCAGGTCCTGGAAGATCGCGCTGCGGCGGAAGTCGACATCGAAACGCTCGCGGAAGCGCGCCTTGAAGCGGGTGACTTCCTCCTTCTGCAACGGGAACTCGCGGGCCGGCAGCAGGCGTATCGACTCGACCTTGTCGATCGAGCGCTGGGTCTCGGGATCGAAGGTGCGCAGGGTCTCGATCTCGTCGTCGAACAGATCGATGCGGTAGGGCAGCTTGCTGCCCATCGGGAACAGGTCGATCAGCGCGCCGCGCACGGCGAACTCGCCATGCTCGTACACCGTGTCGACGCAGCGGTAGCCACTGGCCTCGAGCCGCGTGCGCATCTGCTCGACGTCGATCTTCTGGCCGATGTCCAGCACCAGGCTGGTGCCCAGCAGGAAGCGCGTCGGCGCCAGGCGGTGCAGGGCGGTGGTGATGGGCACCACCAGGATCCCGTGCTCGAGCTCCGGCAACCGGTACAGGCTGGCGATGCGCTGGGAGATGATGTCCTGGTGCGGCGAGAACAGGTCGTAGGGCAGGGTTTCCCAGTCGGGGAAGGGCAGTACCGGCAGCTCGGGGGCGAAGAAGCGCAGCTCCCGTTCAAGGCGGTCGGCGGCCTGGCTGTCGGCGGTCAGCAGCAAGGTGAAGCGCTTGGCGCTGCTGGCGGCCTCGGCGATGGCCAGGGTCAGGGCGGCGCCCGGCAGGCTGCCCCAGGTTTGCTTGCCAGCGGTTGCCGGCAGGTTCGGTAAGCGCAGTACAGACACGGGAGGTGGAACTCCAACGTTGCGGCAAAGAGGTCGATTGTACCGGGCCTGGGGGCGGGCTGTCAGGTTTGCGAGGGCTTTGCGGCGGCCTTTGCTGGTGGCGATAGGCGCGCATTGCCCGAAGCGTTGCAGGGCGTCATAATGTAGCCCCTTTTTTCTGTCCCTACATGTGGAAGGTTCCCGTGACTCAGAAGCCCGACCAGTGTCTTGGTGAGTGGATTGATCGTGAAGCACTCGCGGAAGCGATGATCCCGCTTATCGGTCAACTCTACCGCAATAACAATGTGGTGAGCTCGATCTATGGCCGCAGCCTGATCAACCGTTCGGTGATCTCGATCCTCAAGGCGCACCGCTTTGCCCGTCACCGCCAGGCTGACGAGACCGAGCTGTCCGTCCACGAGACGTTCCCCCTGCTCAAGGCGATGAGCGAGCTGAAACTGGGCGCCGCTTCGGTCGACCTGGGCAAGCTGGCCAACAAGTTCAAGCAACAGGGCAACGGCCGCAGCGCAGAAGAATTCGTGCGTGAAGAGCTGGCCGAGGTGGTGGGCAAGCAGAACGGCGGCGCGCGCAAGGGCACCGACGTCGTGCTGTACGGCTTCGGCCGCATCGGCCGCCTGCTGGCGCGCATCCTGATCGAGAAGACCGGTGGTGGCGACGGCCTGCGCCTGCGCGCCATCGTCGTGCGCAAGGGCGCCGAGAACGACCTGGTCAAGCGTGCCAGCCTGCTGCGTCGCGACTCGGTGCACGGTCCTTTCGATGGCACCATCACCATCGATGAAGCCAACAACACCATCACCGCGAACGGCAACCTGATCCAGGTGATCTACGCGAAGAACCCCGGCGAAGTCGACTACACCCAGTACGGCATCGAGAACGCGCTGATCGTCGACAACACCGGTGTATGGCGCGACGCCGACGGCCTGGGCCAGCACCTGGCCTGCCCGGGCGCCGCCCGCGTGATCCTCACCGCACCTGGCAAGGGCGCGCTGAAGAACATCGTGCATGGCATCAATCACGGCGAAATCACCGCTGACGACAAGATCGTCTCGGCCGCTTCCTGCACCACCAACGCCATCGTGCCGGTGCTCAAGGCCGTCAACGACCAGTACGGCATCATCAATGGTCACGTCGAGACCGTTCACTCGTTCACCAACGACCAGAACCTGATCGACAACTTCCACAAGGGCAGCCGTCGTGGCCGCGCCGCGCCGCTGAACATGGTCATCACCGAG
>JAQZAY010000370.1 GCA_029239415.1 Pseudomonas sp.
GCATGGGGACGGGCCTTGCCATGGCGGTCGACGACAGCGTCAACATGGTCTCGCTGCTGCGCAACATGGAGGAGTTCTTCGCCCGTGAGTCGTGCGGCTTCTGCACCCCGTGCCGCGATGGCCTGCCGTGGAGCGTCAAGCTCCTGCGTGCCCTCGAGAACGGCCAGGGCCAGCAAGGCGACATCGAGACGCTGCTGGGCCTGGTGGGCTTCCTGGGGCCCGGCAAGACCTTCTGTGCGCATGCACCGGGTGCGGTCGAGCCGCTGGGCAGCGCGATCAAGTATTTCCGCCCCGAGTTCGAGGCCGGCATCGCTGCCACTGGCAGCGCCGCCCTGCGCCCGAACCTGGCCAAGCCGATCGTGATCGGCGCCTAAGCATTGAAACGCGGGTGGTCCGTGCCATCCGCGGCCTGCACCTTGCCTGCAACCAGGCAAGCCGCAGGCATACAGATTTCCATTAGCCACGCCCGCTCACGCGGGCCAACGAAGAACTTTGAACCATGGCCACTATCCACGTAGACGGCAAAGAGCTCGAAGTCAATGGCGCAGACAACCTGCTACAGGCCTGTCTGTCGCTCGGCCTCGACATCCCTTATTTCTGCTGGCACCCGGCGCTCGGTAGCGTCGGTGCCTGCCGTCAGTGCGCGGTCAAGCAGTACACCGACGAGAACGACACCCGCGGTCGTATCGTCATGTCCTGCATGACCCCTGCCACCGACGGTACCTGGATCTCCATCGAAGACGACGAGTCCAAGGCGTTCCGCGCCAGCGTCGTCGAATGGCTGATGACCAACCACCCGCATGACTGCCCGGTGTGCGAGGAAGGCGGCCACTGCCACCTGCAAGACATGACGGTGATGACCGGCCACAACGAGCGCCGCTACCGTTTCACCAAGCGTACCCACCAGAACCAGGACCTCGGCCCGTTCGTCGCCCACGAGATGAACCGCTGCATCGCCTGCTACCGCTGCGTGCGCTACTACAAGGACTATGCCGGTGGCACCGACCTGGGCGTGTTTGGCGCCCACGACAACGTGTATTTCGGCCGTGTCGAGGACGGGGTGCTGGAGAGCGAGTTCTCCGGCAACCTGACCGAGGTCTGCCCGACCGGCGTGTTCACCGACAAGACGCATTCCGAGCGCTACAACCGCAAGTGGGACATGCAGTTTGCCCCGAGCATCTGCCACGGCTGCTCCAGCGGCTGCAACATCAGCCCGGGCGAGCGCTATGGCGAGCTGCGCCGCATCGAGAACCGTTTCAATGGCTCGGTGAACCAGTACTTCCTGTGCGACCGCGGCCGTTTCGGCTATGGCTACGTCAACCGCAAGGACCGTCCACGCCAGCCGCTGCTGGCCGACGGCACCAAGCTGAGCCTGGATGCCGCCCTGGACAAGGCCGCGGACCTGCTGCGCGGGCGTACCATCGTCGGCATCGGCTCGCCCCGTGCGAGCCTGGAGAGCAACTACGGCCTGCGCGAGCTGGTCGGCGCCGAGTACTTCCACTCGGGCATGGAGGCCGGTGAACTGGCCCGCGTGCGCCTGGCGCTGCAAGTGCTCAACGACAGCCCGCTGCCCGTCCCGACCCTGCGCGACATGGAAGACCATGACGCCGTGTTCGTGCTTGGCGAAGACCTGACCCAGACCGCCGCACGCGTGGCCCTGGCCTTGCGCCAGTCGGTCAAGGGCAAGGCCGAGGCGATGGCCGAGGGCATGCGCGTGCAGCCTTGGCTCGACGCCGCCGTGAAGAACATCGGCCAGCACGCCAAGTACCCGCTGTTCATCGCAAGCCTGGCCGAAACCAAGCTCGATGACGTGGCCGAAGAGTGCGTGCACGCGGCCCCAGACGACCTGGCTCGCCTGGGCTTTGCCGTGGCCAACGCCATCGACCCGAGCGCCCCGGCGGTGATCGGCCTGGACGCAGACGCCATCGCCCTGGCCCAGCGCATCGCGGACGCCCTGGTGGCGGCCCAGCGTCCGCTGATCGTTTCGGGCACCTCGCTGGCAACCCCGGCGCTGATCGAAGCCGCGGCCAACATTGCCAAGGCCCTGAAGCTGCGCGAGAAGAACGGCTCGCTGAGCCTGGTGGTGCCGGAAGCCAACAGCTTCGGCCTGGCCATGCTCGGTGGCGAGTCCGTCGATGCTGCCCTGGATGCGGTGATCAGCGGCAAGGCCGACGCCATGGTGATCCTGGAAAACGACCTGTACAGCCGCCTGCCGGCCGCCAAGGTGGACGCCGCCCTGGCGGCCGCCAAGGTCGTGATCGTCGCCGACCACCAGCAGACCGCCACCAGCGAACGCGCCCACCTTGTGCTGCCGGCTGCGTCGTTCGCCGAAGGCGACGGCACCCTGGTCAGCCAGGAAGGCCGCGCCCAGCGCTTCTTCCAGGTGTTCGACCCCACCTACCTGGACAGCAGCATCCTGGTCCACGAAGGCTGGCGCTGGATGCACGCCCTGCGTGCCACCCTGCTGAACCAGCCGGTCGACTGGACCCTGCTCGACCATGTCACCGCGGCCTGCGCCGCTGCCGCTCCGCAGTTGGCCGGCATCGTCGACGCCGCGCCGTCGGCGTCGTTCCGCATCAAGGGCATGAAGATCGCTCGCGAGCCGCTGCGCTACTCGGGCCGTACCGCCATGCGCGCCAACATCAGCGTGCACGAGCCGCGTACCCCGCAAGACCGCGATACCGCGTTCGCGTTCTCGATGGAAGGCTACTCGGGCTCCGCCGAGCCGCGCCAGCAGGTGCCGTTCGCCTGGTCGCCGGGCTGGAACTCGCCACAGGCCTGGAACAAGTTCCAGGACGAGGTCGGTGGCCATCTGCGCGCCGGCGACCCGGGGGTGCGCCTGATCGAATCCCGCGGCGACCAGTTGCAGTGGTTCAGCGCCATTCCTGCCCCGTTCAACCCGGTGCGTGGCACCTGGAAGGCCGTGCCGTTCTACCACCTGTTCGGCAGCGAGGAGATGTCTTCCCGCGCCGCGCCGGTGCTCGAGCGCATCCCGCAGGCCTACGTGGCCCTGGCCAAGTCCGAGGCCGACCGCCTGGGCGTCAACGAAGGCGCCCTGCTGAGCCTGAACGTGGCGGGCCAGTCGCTGCGCCTGCCGCTGCGCATCAATGAAGAGCTGGGCGCTGGCCTGGTTGCCCTGCCCAAAGGCCTGGCCGGCATCCCGCCCGCCATCTTCGGTGCATCCGTCGAAGGCCTGCAGGAGGCAGCACGATGAGCTGGTTCACCCCCGAAGTGATGGATGCGATCGTTGCCGTCGTCAAGGCCATCGTGGTCCTGCTGGCGGTCGTGGTCTGCGGCGCACTGCTCAGCTTCGTCGAGCGCCGCCTGCTGGGCTGGTGGCAGGACCGCTACGGCCCGAACCGCGTCGGCCCGTTCGGCATGTTCCAGATCGCGGCAGACATGCTGAAGATGTTCTTCAAGGAAGACTGGAACCCGCCCTTCGTCGATCGCATGATCTTCACCCTGGCGCCGGTCGTGGCCATGAGCGCCTTGCTGATCGCCTTCTCGGTCATCCCGATCACCCCGACTTGGGGCGTGGCGGACCTGAACATCGGCCTGCTGTTCTTCTTCGCCATGGCCGGCCTCTCGGTCTACGCGGTGCTGTTCGCCGGCTGGTCGTCGAACAACAAGTACGCCTTGCTCGGCAGCCTGCGGGCCTCGGCGCAGACCGTGTCGTACGAAGTGTTCCTGGGCCTGGCGCTGATGGGCGTGGTGGTGCAGGTGGGCTCGTTCAACATGCGCGACATCGTCGAGTACCAGGCGCAGAACCTGTGGTTCATC
>JAQZAY010000371.1 GCA_029239415.1 Pseudomonas sp.
CGATCAGGAAGTCCAGCGGCACGAACACGTCCTTGCCGCTGTTGGGGCCGTTCATGAAGGCCGCGCCCAGGGGCAGGTGGCGCTTGCCGATGTCCACGCCCGGGGTGTCGGTGGGGATCAGCGCCAGGCTGATGCCGAGCGCCTCTTGCTCGCCCAGCAGGTGGTCGGGGTCGTAGGCCTTGAAGGCCAGGCCCAGCAACGTGGCCACCGGGCCCAGCGTGATGTAGCGCTTTTCCCAGTTCAGGCGCAGGCCGATGACATCCTCGCCGTTCCACTGCCCCTTGCAGACCACGCCGGTGTCGGGCATGGCGCCGGCATCGGAGCCGACCAGCGGGCCGGTCAGGGCGAAGCAGGGGATCTCGTCGCCACGGGCAAGGCGCGGCAGGTAGTGGTTGCGTTGCTCGTCGGTGCCGTAGTGCAGCAGCAGCTCGGCCGGGCCCAGGGAGTTGGGGACCATGACGGTGGACGCCAGGTCGCCGCTGCGGGTGGCGAGCTTCATGGCCACCTGAGAGTGGGCGTAGGCCGAAAAACCCTTGCCGCCGTATTCCTTCGGAATGATCAGGGCAAAGAAGCCGTGCTGCTTGATGTGCGCCCACGCGGCGGGCGGCAGGTCCATGTCCTGGCCGATCTGCCAGTCGCTCACCAGCGCGCAGAGGTCTTCGGTGGGGCCGTCGATGAAGGCTTGTTCTTCTTCGGTCAGCCTGGCGGCGGGATAGCCCAGCAGGGTGTTCCACTGCGGCCGGCCGCTGAACAGCTCGCCGTCCCACCACACGGTACCGGCGTCGATGGCCTCGCGCTCGGTCTGCGACATGGGCGGCAGGGTGCGCTGGAACCAGCTGAACATGGGGGCGCTGAAGCGCCTGATGCGCACGTCGGGCAACAGCACGAACGCCGCGGTGGCCGCCACCAGCAACCAGAGGATGATCAGCAGCCAGCCTGGTGCGTGGCCGGACAGGCCCATCAGCACCAGGTAGACCGCCACCGCGCCAAGCGCAGGCAAGGGCGAAATGCGCCGGTGGGCGAGATACGCCACCCCCAGTACCAGAACCACCAGCCACAACAGCAACATAACCCGTCCTCCGTGGAATCATCGTGTCAGCGTGCCAGCAGAGCTTAGACGGCATCCGCGCGACCGCATCGTCTGATCAGTGACAGAGTGTGGCGACAGGAGTTCGTGGAGGATCGTCAAGGAATGTGTCCATGCTGCGGTCCTGCATATGCGGCGGATCAGGTGCGATGAATGGAGTAGACTTGTTTTTTTCCGCATTCGATCAGGACATCACCATGCTGAAGATCTGGGGCCGCAAGAATTCGACCAACGTGCGCAAGGTACTGTGGTGCGCCCATGAGCTGGGCGTGGACTTCGAGTCGATCGACGCCGGCGGCGCCTTCGGCCTGGTGGACGAGCCCGACTACCGCTCCCGCAATCCCAATGGCCTGGTGCCGACCCTCGAGGACGGCGACATGGTGCTCTGGGAGTCCAATGCCATCGTGCGTTACCTGTGCGCCGAGTACGGCGACGAGTCCGGCTGGTACCTGGACGACCCGCGCCGGCGTGCCCAGGCGGACAAGTGGATGGACTGGGCCACCTCGTCGCTGGCGCCGGTGTTCCGCCCGCTGTTCTGGGGGCTGCTGCGCACGCCGGCCGACCAGCAGGACTGGGTGGCCATCAATGCCGCGCACAAGGCCTGCGCGCACCTGCTGTCGATCGCCGACCAGGCCCTGGCCCACCAGCCGTACTTGGGCGGCGACGAGATCGGCATGGGCGACATCCCGCTGGGCTGCTTCGCCTACGCCTGGTTCGAGATGCCCATCGAGCGTCCTGACATGCATCACCTGCAGGCCTGGTACCAACGCCTCAAGGCGCGCCCGGCCTACCAGGCAGCGGTCATGACCGCGCTCAGCTGAGCGTCCTGGCCTGAACGACCCGCCCGCCTCGATAGTCACTATCGATAGGCGTGACTGTACTTGCGCGGCCTGGCCTTGCACCATGGCCGCACTCACTGCGCCAGTGACCTGATCTGGCGTGTCCTGAACCCTCTCTACACGGTACGTGACCCGCTATGAGTTCTGCCCTGTCCATCCGACAGCTCACCAAGACCTACGGCAACGGCTTCCAGGCCCTGAACGGCATCGACCTGGAAGTCGCCGAAGGCGATTTCTTCGCCTTGCTCGGCCCCAATGGCGCCGGCAAGTCCACCACCATCGGCATCCTCTCGACCCTGGTCAACAAGACCAGTGGCACGGTGAATGTGTTCGGCCATGACCTGGACCGCCAGCCCGCCGCGCTCAAGCGCAGCATCGGCGTGGTGCCCCAGGAGTTCAACTTCAACCAGTTCGAGAAGACCTTCGACATCGTCGTGACCCAGGCCGGCTACTACGGCATCCCGCCCAGGCTCGCCAAGGAGCGCGCCGAGCAGTACCTGACGCAACTGGGCCTGTGGGACAAGCGCGACGTGCCTTCGCGGTCGCTGTCGGGCGGCATGAAACGCCGGCTGATGATCGCCCGTGCGCTCATCCACGAGCCGCGCCTGCTGATCCTCGACGAGCCCACCGCGGGCGTCGACATCGAGCTGCGCCGCTCGATGTGGAGCTTCCTGACCGAGCTGAACCAGAAAGGCATCACCATCATCCTGACCACCCACTACCTCGAGGAAGCCGAGCAGCTGTGCCGCCACATCGGCATCATCGACCACGGCACCATCGTCGAGAACACCAGCATGCGCAAGCTGCTGGGCAAGCTGCACGTGGAGACCTTCGTGCTCGACCTCAAGCAGGACCTGGCCCAGGCGCCGGTGCTGGCAGGCTACCCATGCCGGCTGATCACCCCGCACAGCCTGGAAGTGCAGGTGGACAAGGACGTGGGCATCACCGCGCTGTTCGGCCAGCTGGCGCTGCAGAACATCGAGGTGCAAAGCCTGCGCAACAAGACCAATCGTCTCGAGGAGCTGTTCGTGTCACTGGTGGAAAAGAACCTGGAAAAGGTGGCGGTATGAATGTGGAGTTGCAGACCAACTGGGTGGCCTTGAACACCATCGTCTACCGCGAAGTCAGGCGTTTCCTGCGCATCTGGCCACAGACCCTGCTGCCCCCGGCGATCACCATGGTCCTGTACTTCGTGATCTTCGGCAACCTGATCGGCCGGCAGATCGGCGACATGGGCGGCTTTACCTACATGGAGTACATCGTGCCGGGGCTGATCATGATGTCGGTGATCACCAACTCGTACGGCAACGTGGTGTCGAGCTTCTTCGGCAGCAAGTTCCAGCGCTCGATCGAAGAGCTGATGGTCTCGCCGGTCTCGCCGCACACCATCCTGGTCGGCTATGCGATGGGCGGGGTGCTGCGCGGCCTGGCGGTGGGCGTGATCGTGACCCTGCTGTCGCTGTTCTTCACCGACCTGCAGGTGCATCACCTGGGCATCACCGTGCTGGTGGTGGTGCTGACCGCGACCATCTTCTCGCTGCTGGGCTTCGTCAACGCGGTGTTCGCGCGCAATTTCGACGACATCTCGATCATCCCCACCTTCGTGCTGACGCCCCTGACCTACCTGGGCGGGGTGTTCTACTCGATCAGCCTGCTGCCGCCGTTCTGGCAGACGGTGTCGCTGGCCAACCCGGTGCTGCACATGGTCAATTCGTTCCGCTACGGCATCCTAGGGGTTTCGGACATCCGCATCGGCACGGCGATCACCTTCATGCTGGTTGCCACTGCCGTGCTCTACACCCTTTGCGTGCGCCTGCTGGTCAGCGGCCGCGGCATGCGCAGCTGACCGGGC
>JAQZAY010000039.1 GCA_029239415.1 Pseudomonas sp.
CGATGAACACGATGCAGCCGCCGGACGCTTGCTGTTGCATCATCCGGTTGGCCAGCTGCGCGACATTGAACGGTGCGATCAGGTTGAGCCGGATGATGCTCTCGTGGAAGCGCGGCGACGCCTCTGCCGCGTCTGCATTCGGACTGCCGCCGGCATTGTTGATGAGCACGTCCAGGCGCCCGTGTTCTGCGGCGATCATCTCGAACAGCGCCTGCAGCGATTCGCTGTCACGCACGTCGACGGCCATGAACACCGCCCGATTGTCGCCATGCGCCGGCACTTGCTCGGGCTCGCTGCGGGCGCAGACGATAACCCGTGCCCCGGCTGCCAGAAATGCGCTGGCGATGCCTGCGCCGATGCCCTTGGTGCCGCCGGTGATGAGCACCACCTTGCCGCTGAAATCCAACCCTGTGTGCTGCCCCATGCTGTGCTCCTCGTACACTGACCAGGATCACTCTAGGGCCAAGCCTGCCGGCAAACTTCGTCTGAACGGACGATGAATGGCCGCTATCGCCGGACGACACTGGACGCTAACCCCTTTGCGCGCACGAGGCTTCGCATGACCGATACAAACGCTCCGCCGGTTCTGCTCGACCACCCGCTGCCCGGCGTCGCCCGCTTGCGCCTGAATCGCCCGCAGGCCACCAATGCGCTGAGCCTGGCATTGCAGACGCAGCTTTCGGGGCATTTCGCCGAGCTGGGCCAGGACAGCGAGGTGCGCTGCATCCTGCTCACTGGAGGCGACAAGGTATTTGCCGCGGGCGGCGACATCACCAGCATGGCCGGGGTCGGCCCGATCGATATCTACAAGCGCCATACCGAGCGGCTGTGGGCACCGATCCAGGACTGTCCGAAACCGGTGATCGCCGCCGTCTGCGGCTATGCCTACGGCGGTGGCTGTGAACTGGCGATGCTCGCCGACCTGATCGTCGCGGGGCGCGGGGCGCGCTTTTGCCAGCCGGAGATCCGCATCGGCATCATGCCCGGCATCGGCGGCACCCAGCGCCTGGTGCGGGCGGTGGGCAAGCCCAAGGCGATGCGCATGGCGCTGACCGGACAGCCGATCAGCGCCGAAGAGGCCTGGGTCGCAGGACTGATCAGCGATCTGGTGGACGATGATCAGGTCCAGGCCAAGGCACTGGAACTGGCCGCCGTCATTGCCGCGATGCCTGCGCTGGCGGCCGAGCAGATCAAGGAAGTCATCCTGGCCGGCATGGATGCGCCACTGCAGACCGGACTGGCCCTGGAGCGCAAGGCCAATGCCCTGTTGTTTGCCTCGCGCGACCAGAAGGAAGGCATGCAGGCGTTCATCGACAAGCGTCCAGCGCGGTTCGAGGGGCATTGAGCCCCTCGCCGGCCCGTCAGATACTCATCAGCAGTTGGCCGCTGTCGATACGCAGTTCCATGCCGTTGATGGCGCGGGATTCGTCGCTGGCCAGAAACAGCACGCTGGCCGCGATGTCTTCGGGCAGGCACATCCGCTGCATGGGGTCGCTGTCGATGGTCATGCGTTCAGGATCGAGGCCTGCGGGCCAGCTGGCGCGCGTCATGGCGGTCAGCACGCTGTCCGGGTGCAAGGTGTTGCAGCGGATGCGGTACTTGCGCTGGCGGCAGTGCACCGCCACCGAGCGCGACAGGGCTGCCACCGCGCCCTTCGATGCGCTGTACGCCAGGTAGTCGCCGCGCCCGCCGAGGGCCGCGATCGAGGACATGTTGATGATCGAGCCGCCGGTGGCCTTCATCAGCGTGATCGCTTCGCGGCAGCCAAGGAACACGCTGTCACTGTTGACCCGCAGCAACTGGTGCCAGTCCGCCAGCGCAGTGTCCTCGATGGAACCACTGCGCAGGATCCCCGCGTTGTTGAACAGGATATCGAGACGCCCATGCCGGTCCCGCACATGGGACATGACCCTCTGCCACTCGGCCTCGCTGCTGGCGTCGTGGCGGATGAACGAGGCCGAGGTGCCGATCTGCGCCGCCAGGGCCTGCCCGGCCTCCTCGTCGATATCGCTGATCAGCACGCTCGCGCCCTGCGCTGCCAATAGCCGCGCACAAGCCCGTCCGATGCCATTGGCCCCGCCCGTGACCAGGGCGACCTTGCCTTCTACGCGTGCATTCATGCTCTGTTCCTCACAGGTTGACGGTTTCCGGGGGCACGTGGGCCTGCATCGCGTCAGTGATCGCGGCACCGGCCCGGCGCCCGGAAAACACGCAGTCGGCCAGCGAAAGACCGCTGATGTAGAGATGCGAAGGTATGCCCAGCGCCGTGCGGCCGGCGGCATACAGGCCGGCAATCGCCTGGCCTTGCTGATTCAGCGCGGCGCCCGTGGTCTCATCGACCTTCAGGCCGCCGAGTGTCAGGGCGCCGAGCGGGAACGCCGCGTTGCTGACCGAGATATCGCAGGCGTACCAAGGCCCCTGGTCCAACGCCTGGCGACTGCCCGCGGACTTGCCGAAGGCATCTTCCTGCTCACCCCGCGCAGCAGCGTTGTAGGCCTGTAGCGACTCGGACAGGACGCCGGGCCGCATGCCCGCGGCCTGGGCCAACATGGCGGGTGTGTTGCCCTTGCGCGGCTTGCACAGCATCAGTACCAACGCGGGCAGGCTCTGGAACCACCAATAGCCGCCGAACAGCGCCTGAGCGATGGCCTTGCGCCGCAGTCGTGCATCGAGCACCAGCCAGGCATGGCCGCCCTGCTCTTCCATCAGCGGCTGGCCCAGGGTCGCGCCGTAGACTTCCTCGTTGCAGAAGCGCCGACCCTCGCGGTTGACCACGATGCCCTTGGGCCAACAGTGCGGCGGGTTGATGAAGCGCCACGCCGAAACCCGTTCAAGGCCCGCGCTGGCCGCCCCGACGCTGTGGCCCAGGCGCAGCCCGCTGCCATCGCAACCGGTGGCGCCGACCTTGAAGGTGCGGCGAAACGCGGGCGCATGCTTGCGCACCAGGTCACGGTTGAAGATGAAGCCGCCCGTGCTGAGGATCACGCCCTGGCGCGCGTGTACCCGGTACAGCTGCGCATGCTCCTGTTCGATCCGGGCCAGGCGCTGGCGCAGTCTGTCGCAGTAGGCAGGCATCAGGTTCTGCCAGCGCTCGGCACGCTCGGCCAGGCGCGCGTGAGCACGCGCGGCCTTGCTTGCCGGAGGCAGGCGCCAGAACTCGGCGCCGATGACACGCCCCTGTGCATCCTGGATCAGCCGCTTCGCCGCCGCCTGCAGCACCGGCCGTACGCCCGCTCGCAGGCACGCGGCCTTGAGGTGCCCGTAGAGCACTGCCCCACACTGTCCCTTGCCCAGGGTGCGGTGGCCCCGGGGCGCGGGCGGCTGGCGCCCGGCGTGGGACGGCACCAGCTCGTTGCCCGAGTAGTAGAGAAAATAGCCATCGGCCGGATACGAGGTCTTGCCGCCTGGCGGCAGGGTATGGCCGTAGGGCACGCCATGGCCTTGCAACCACTCCAGGTTGGCCACGCTCTGCTCGCAGAATCGTCGCAACGTGGCATCGCTGACCACCCCGCCCGTCTCATGCTTGAGATAGTCGAACATCGCCTCGGGCGTGTCGCTGATGCCAGCGGCCCGCTGCTGGCGCGTCCCCCCGCCCGCATAGACCACCCCACCGCTCTTGGCACTGGCGCCACCGCCGGTGAAGCGATCGGCGACCAGCACGTCGACGCCCGCGGCCCGCGCCTCGAGCGCCGAGCAGGCACCTGCCGCGCCCCAGCCGATCACCAGGACATCGCACTGTTCATCCCACTGCAGCGCCTGGGCGTCTGCCACGTGCAATGCGCCGAGCACGCTGGTGCAGGTATCAAGGCTCTGCATGGTGCCTCCCGGCTTTCGCGGCGAGGTGATTGGCGGCGACATAGGCAAAGGTCAGCGCCGGGCCAAGGGTACCGCCGGCCCCCGGATAGCTGGTGCCCATCACCGACGATGAGCAGTTGCCGATCGCGTACAGGCCGGCGATGGGCTGGCCATCGTCGCGCACCACCTGGGCATCGGCGTTGGTCAACAGCCCGCCCTTGGTGCCAATGTCGCCGGCATCCATGCGCATGGCGTAGTACGGCCCCTTGCGCAGTGGTGCCAGACAAGGGTTGGGTTTGACATTGCTGTCGCCATAGTAGCGGTCGAATACATTGCCGCCGCGGGCAAAGTCTGCATCGATGCCGGTGCGGGCATAGTCGTTGAACTTGGCCACGGTGCTCTCCAGGCCAGCGCCATCGACGCCGATCAGCTGCGCGAGTTCGGCGAGGGTGTCGGCCTTCCAGTACAAGGCGTTGCGCCACTCCTTGCGCAGTCGGCTGTCTGGCATGACCTGCGCGGGCATCAATGGGCCCATGGCGTAGTGTTGGCGGAAATGCCCATCGAAAATCACCCACGCCGGCACGCTCTTGCCACCGGTGGCGTGGTTATCGCGGTACATGGCGTCGACGAACTCGAGGTAAGGGGCGGCTTCGTTGACAAAGCGCTGGCCTGCGGCATTGACCACGATGGCCCCCGGGAAGGCACGCTCGGCGAAGATACCGCGCGGTTTGTCCTCGCCCGGCACGGCAATGGTCGGTGCCCACCAGGCCCAGTCCATCAGTGCCGTCGCGGCCCCCTGGGCCATGCCCGCCTGCAGCGCTGCACCGGTGTTGTTGCCGGGAGGCGTCGCGCTCCAGGCCATCCGGGTGGGCTGTGGCAGATAGCGTTCGCGCAGCGCCTGGTTCTGCTCGAATCCACCCGAGCCCAGGATCACGCCATGGCGCGCCTGCAGCATGTGCTCGCGCCCATCGCGCATCACCCTGATGCCGGTCACGCGGCCCTGATCGCTCAGCAGGCCGGTGAAATCGGTGTTCAGCCAGAGCGGAACGCCGCGGTCCATCAGCGAGCGGCGCAGTGCCGCCACCAGCGAACTGCCCAGGGCAGCGCGGCGGTCCTGCTTGCTCTTGCGCCGCCACTTGAAGTCGAGCTTGTAGCGCAACATCAGGCCCAGGATCAGCAATTGCCAGCCCAGGCCGCGGGCCATGGCCTTGTGCGCATGGCGTGCGGTCCAGGCGATGCGGCCCATCAGCAGGGTCGAGGGCGACGGCTTGCGCAGGTTCTCCAGTTCGTCTTCAAGCAGGCTGGTATCGAACAGTTCCGGGTCCAGGGTCCGCCCGCCGGGCAGCGAGCCTGGCAGATGGGGGTAGTAGTCGGGGTATTTTTCAGCGACCGCATAGCGCACGCGACTGGTTCGGGTGAGCGTCTCGATCATCTTCGGCGCGTTGTCCAGGTAGGCCTGCAGGCGGCTCTCGTCCACCGCGTCGCCGGCGGCGGCCTTGAGATACCTCAACGCCAGCTCGGCACTGTCATGGCCGCCCTTGCGGGCGAAGAAATGGTTGTTCGGGATCCAGATGCCACCCCCGGAAATCGCTGAGGTGCCGCCGTACTTGTCGCTTTTTTCCACGATCAGCACGCTTAGGCCGTGATCGCTGAGAAAAACCGCCGAGGCCATCGCACCGGCACCGGAGCCGACGACTATCACGTCATGGGCGCTGTGAGTCTGAACTTGAGCCGTCATTGTTGTCATGCCATTCGCTGAGGGTCAGAGAGATCGCCGGCAGCCTTTCGCGCTTGCGAGCGATGTGTCTCATGATCGGGCGGCGGCTGGCGGGGCTTCATCGTCAAAGCGGACTAGACCTGCACGGTGGCGGGCGAGATCAGACCAGCGCCCGCCTGCCCGCCCAAGGCTGCGACTGCTCGAGCTGCCGAGCCATGCGCAGCAGCACATCCTCGGCACCGAGCCGGGCAGTGAACATCATGCCCACTGGCAACCCCCGCTCGTTCCAGCCCAGCGGCAGCGAGATCGCCGGCTGCCCGCTGACGTTGGCCAGTACGGTGAAGCCAGCGCTACCCATGGCATGCTGGGCGTAGCTGTCCCACGCCTGGTCGAGCGTCAACAGGCCGATAGGCGGCGTGACGGTGGCGGTCACCGGCGAGAGGATCAGGTCGAAGCGCTCGAACTGGCTTTCCATCACCGCACCGATGGATTCGAACGCCTGCCGCGCGCGATACAGCCCTTCCCCCGTGGTACCGCGCGCCCGCTCGAGCACCACCTGGGTGATCTGCTCCAGATCCTGCCGGCTGGCCGCCCGCCCCAGCGCCTGCTCTCGGTCACGCACCAAGGTGGTCAGCGCGGTGCCTATCACGGTGCCATGGGCGCCGAACAGCTGCCTTGGATCGATGGCCAGCGACAATTCCTCGAGTTCATGGCCCAGCCCGGTGAGCTGCTTGATCGTCTGCTCGAGGGTTGCAGCGATCGCCGGATCCAGGGGTGCACCGGTCAGCGACTGGCGCACTACGCCGACACGCAACACGCCGGGCTCGCGTTGCAGCTCCTCGACATACGGCCGCTGCAGGGGTGCGGCCCAGTAGGGGCTGCCCGCTTCGTGTCCTTGGCCGGCGTCGAGAAACAGCGCTGCGTCGCGCACGCTGCGCGTCACCACATTGCCCACGCTGGCCCCGAACCAACCCTCGAAGTGGCCCGGTCCGCTCGGCGTGCGGTAGCGGCTGGGTTTCAAGCCAACCAGTCCACAATACGAGGCTGGAATCCGGATCGAACCGCCACCGTCGGTGGCGTGGGCCACGGGCACGATCCCCGCCGCCACGGCGCTGGCCGCGCCACCGGACGAGCCGCCGGCGCTGTGCTCAAGGTTCCAGGGATTGCGCGTCTGCCCCCAGAGCAGCGATTCGGTGGTGGTGGTCAGGCCGAACTCGGGGCAGGTGGTCTTGCCGAACGGCACCGCGCCGGCCTGCTCATAGCGGTCGATCAACGTGCTGGTACGCGCGGCGGGCGGTGCATCCTTGAACAGTCGGCTGCCGTTGCTGGTCGTGGTGCCTTGCAGATAGGTATTGAGGTCCTTGATCAGCAACGGCACGCCCGCCAATGCGCCCTGCCGCTGGGCGCCTGACTGGACGCGCCGTCTCAGCAGGGCGTGTGCGTACTCCTCATGCAACAGATTGACCGCCTTGACCTTGCCGTTCACCCGCGCGCAGCGCGCGAGGGCCGCGGCGAGCAGGTCCTCGCCGCTGAGCTCGCCCTTGCGCACCGCCTCGCCCATGGCCCAGGCATCCAGCCCCTGGTAATCCTCGGGCGACAGGCCGGCCGCGCGTGCATCGGCGAATCGCCCGAGCAGGCCGGCGCCCACCGCCAGGGCGCCCGCCTTGAGGACGCCGCGCCGCGGCCAGGTGGCAGGTTGCTCGAGGGTGGGGGCAGGCAAGGTGTGATCGGTCATGGTTTCTTCCTGAAGAAATGGGAGTGTGGCGCAGGGCAATATCAGTCGGCCGTGACCATGGCAATCATTGCCGCCAGGTAGTGCTCGCCGTAGGGAGGCAGTACCCCCCACTCACGACGCGGGTCGTGGGCCGGGGCCTTGAACACGGTGCGCATGTGGCTGAACTCGAGAAAACCTTCGCGACCGTGATAATGCCCCAGCCCGGAGGCGCCGACACCCCCGAAAGGCGCATCGTGCATGGCCGCGTGCATCATCACCTCGTTGATCGTCACCCCACCGGACAGGCTCTGCTCCAGCACATGGCGCTGCTCGTCGGGATCGGAGCCGAAGTAGTAGAGCGCCAGTGGCCTGGGCCGCGCATTGATGTCGGCCAGCACCGGAGCGAGCGCCTGGTAGGTCAGCACCACCATTGCCGGACCGAAGATCTCCTCGCGCATGATCAGGCTGTCGCGCGGCGGGTTGACCACTACCTGCAAAGGCCGCCGGCGATCACGGGTATCGACCGGCACGGGCTCGGGCAGGCACTCCACCCGTGCGCCCAGGTCCTTTGCCTCCTGAACATAGCTTTCGACCCGTTCCACATGCCGCTGGTTGACCACCGCGACAATGTCGGGATTGCCCGCCACCGTGGGGTTGAGCTCGCAATACGCGCTGCGCAGCTTGGCCAGGAACGGCTCCAGCTGGTCTTCTGGCACGTAGACGAGGTCAGGGTTGATGCAGATCTGCCCGCCATTGCTGGCCTTGGCGACGGCGATACTGAAGGCGGCGCGGTCCAGGTCGGCGGTGGGCGCGACGATCACCGGCGACTTGCCGCCCAGTTCGAGAGTGACCGGCACCAGGTTCTGCGCGGCGTTGCGCATCACCGAGCGACCCACTTCGGTGCTGCCGGTGAAGACCAGGTGATCGAACGGCTGGCCGGAAAACGCTTTGGCGACCGAGGAATCGCCGGTGATGACCGCGATTTCCAGCGGATCTACATGCCGCGCGAACAACTGCTTGAGCAGCGCGGCGGTACGCGGCACCACGTCGGAGGGCTTGAGCACCGCACGGTTACCTGCCGCCAGCGCCGAGGCCAGCGGACTGAGCAAGGTGTACAGCGGCGCATTCCAGGTGCCGATGATGCCCACGCTGCCCTTGGGCTGGTGCATCACCCAGGCTTCGGCGCCGAGCAGGTCATAGGGCGCGAACGGCTGGCGCCGCTCGTCCTGCATCCAGCCTTGCAGGTGGTCGCGGGCATGCTTGAGCGAAGCCAGGGCGCCCAGCACATCGTTCATCAGCGAGAACCCGGCGGGGCGTCCGCCGAAATCCAGGTCGATGGCCTCGGTCAGCTCGGCGTGGTGGTCGACCAGCAGCTCGATCACCTGCTGCAGGCGCTGGCGGCGGGTCGCCGCGCCGACTGCGCCCTCGGCGTTGAACGCGGCTTTCTGACGGGCCAGCACGCAGCTCAGCTCATCTACGGTCGGGCAGCTTGGATGCATCGTTTTCCCCTTGCTCAGACTGGTCGGATGCCCGGGCTGCGCCCGTGACGGCAGGCACCCACACTAGCGGGAAGGCCGCGCCCGCGCCTCGTCCGATCGGACGAGAATCGAGCACTTGCGTTAGTCCGTTGAGACGATGTGTGGCAAGGGCTGGACGCCGATACTGCGAGTACGAAAACACCACCCCATGAGGTCCGTCATGGCAACGCCAAACACCGGTTTCGACCCCCAGGCCTTTCGGGCCGCGCTAGGCACCTTCACCACAGGGGTCACGATCATCACCACCCAGGCCGAGGACGGCTCGCCGGTGGGTATCACCGCCAACAGCTTCAACTCGGTGTCGCTCAACCCGCCGCTGGTGCTCTGGAGCCTGTCGAAAAAGGCCCGCAGCCTGCCGGTGTTCAGCGGTGGCAAGCACTGGAACGTGCATGTGCTATCGACCGAGCAGGAATCGCTGTCTGGCCGTTTCGCCACCCAGGGCGAGGACAAGTTCGCCGAGATCGCGTTCGACGACGGGGTCAGCGAAGCGCCCTTGCTGCAGGATTGCACGGCACGCTTCCAGTGCCGCACGGCGTTCCAGTACGAAGGCGGCGACCATGTGATCTTTGTCGGCGAAGTGCTGGCCTTCGATCACAGCGAGCGGGCGCCCCTGGCGTTCCAGAGCGGTCAGTACGCCCTGGCCATGCGCAAGCCACGCAGCGAACTGCGCCTGGCCACCACCCCGCCGCCACCCGAGTGCAGCTACACCGAAGACCTGCTCGGCTACCTGCTGGGACGCGCGCATTACCAACTGCTCAACGCCCTGCGCCGGCTGCTCGACAATCAGCAACTGGACGAGCAGGCGTTCTATATCCTTTCCGTGCTGTGCATACGCGACAACCTCAGCCTGGAAGAGATCAATACCTTCGTGAGCTACACCGGCCACGAAGTGACGTTGCCGAGCATGCGCTTTCTTGAACGGCAGGAACTGCTCGCCATCGAGGGCGAACCCGAGCAGCCGCGCTTCGTGCTGACGGCCAAAGGCCGGGAGGCCTCCTTGCATCAGCTGGCCCTGGCCAAGATGGTCGAGGAAGAGCTGGCGGCCAAGCTGGACCCGGCCGATACGCAGGCGCTCAAGGTGCTGCTCAAGCGCCTGATCATGGTCAGTGATCCTGGCCTGCCGGACCTGTGGGCGCCACGTTGACCGCCGACGCATCCGGCATGCCGCCGGCCAGGGCCGACTGGCGCAGCCATGGGCTGCTGCTGTTGCTGGCCATGGCGTTCGCCGACAACTTTGTCGGCCGACAGATCCTGGCGGTGATGATCGATCCGATCAAGGCCGAATTCGGTGTCGGCGACACGGCCATGGGCCTGATCTCGGGCCTGGCGTTCGCGGCCGTGTATGCCGTGCTGGCCTTGCCTGCAGGACGCCTGGTGGACCGCTTGCCGCGCACTCGCCTGCTGGCGCTGTCGTGCCTGTCCTGGGCACTGGCGACCATGGCGTGCGGCCTGGCAGGCGGCTTCATCGCCCTGGCGATTGCGCGGATGCTGGTCGCGGTCAGTGAAGCGCCCACAACCACAGCGTCACTCTCGTTGATCGCCGACCTCTACCCGCCACAGCGACGCTCGTTCGCGATCAGTTGCTTTACCGCGGCGCCGACTTTTTCCTCGATCATCGGCCTGAGCCTGGGCGCCTGGGTAGTCGAGCACCATGGCTGGCGCAGCGCCTTTTTTGCGCTGGGCGTGCCGGCGCTGCTGTTCAGCGCGCTGCTGGCCCTGATCCGCGACCCACTGCGTGGCCGCTGGGACCTGCCCAGCGCCGCAGCGGCAGCACCCTTGCTGGGATTGCGTACCGAAGCGCGCAAGCTCTGGGCCCTGCCGGCCTACCGTTGCCTGATCCTGGCGGGTGGCCTGACTACCCTGAGTTCGTACGCCATCGGCATGTGGAACACCAGTTTCCTGATCCGCTCCCACGACCTGTCACTGCAGCATGCCGGCATGCTGGCCGGCATCATCTGCGGCGTCGCGGCGGGCATCGGCGGGCTGTTCGCCGGCTGGCTCAACGACCGGCTGAGCCCGCGCAGCGCGCATTGGCAGATCATCATCCCGGTGCTGGGCAATCTCACCGCCCTGCTCGCCCTGGTCATCTACCTGCTGTGGCCCGCAGGCATCCTCACCCATGTGGCTGGCGTGCCGGTGCCCCAGGCGATGCTCTGGTGCGCGCTGTACAGTTTCTTCGTGGTGTGGTGGGTGGCGCCGTCTTTCAACCTCGTCACTCAACTGGTGCCTTCGAGCCGTCGCGGCACAGCAATGGCGCTGCAGACCATCCTCAGCACGTTGCTGGGTGTCGGGATCGGCCCTCTGCTGACAGGTGCCTTCAGCGACCTGCTGACGCCGCTTCTGGGCGAGCAGGCGCTGCGCCACGCCTTGCTGCTGGTCAGCCTGCCGCTGCTCGGCTCGGTGGCCCTGCTGCTCCGCACGGCCGTGCATGCCAGTCCCAGTCACTACGGGCGTGCCATGACGCCGATGTTCCCCGCGCAGGCCCTCGATGAAAAAGGTCGCTCATGAACGATACGCTGCTTCGCACGCTGCACGACGGTGTACTGACCCTCACGCTCAACCGGCCTGCCAGGCGCAATGCACTGGACGAGCAGATGTACGCGCAATTGGCCGACTGGATACACGCGGCGGCGGCCGACCCGCTGGTTGCCGTGGTGCTTATCACGGGCGGTCCGAAGTGCTTTACCGCGGGCAACGACCTGGCTGATTTTCGCGAGCGGCCTGTGCAATGCCTCGAGGCTCCACTGTTCCGCCTGATGGCCGCGGTGAACGCGCTGGACAAACCCTTGGTCGCTGCCGTCTGCGGCCCGGCGATCGGCATAGGGGCCACGCTGCTGTTGCACTGCGACCAGGTGTTCGTCGACCGCTCGGCCTGCCTGCAGATGCCGTTCGTGGCGCTTGCCTTGTGTCCGGAATTTGGTGCGAGCCTGTTGCTTGCGCGCCGCATTGGACAGGTGCGTGCCGCCCGGCTGTTGCTGTGCAACGAGCGGATCAACGCTGAACAAGCCGTCGACTGGGGGTTGGCCAACGAGCTGCATGAGGAGGCTGACGCCTGCCTTGGCGCTGCGCAGCGAATGGCCTTGCACCTCACCCGGCTGCCCCAGCAAGCGCTACGGCTCAGCAAGCGATTGATCAAGGAAGGTTACCAGGCAGAACTGGCGGCGGCCATGCGGCGTGAAGGAGAGTGCCTGATACAGCAGCTGCAAGGTCGCGAGGCAAAGGCAGCCCTGGGGCTTGCCTGACAACAGGCGCGGGCTGTGCCGCGCCTGCTCGGTCCTCAGAACGCCAGGCCTACCTTGAAGCCATACTCGTCACGCTTGAGCTTGGTGTTGTCCGCCACGTCCGAATCACCGTCGAGCTTGTACTCGGTGCGGGTGTAGTAGACACCGGCGTGGATCGGCAGGCCTTTCTGGTTCATCAGCAGGCTGACTTCGGCGTACGGGTTGGTGCGGTCCTTCAGGTCGACGCTGTCGCTGCCGAAGTCATCGACCTTCAGGCGGGCACGGCCATCGATGGTGTGGCGGGCGCCCACTTCGACACGCAGGGTCGAGTTGTCGAACTGGTGGTTGTAGCCCACCGCGGCCTTGGCGAAGGGCGACTTGGCGGTCAGGCGGGTGTCGAGGTCGTCGATCTCGGGCTCATAGCGCGTCCAGGAGTAGCCACCGCCCACGGTGAGGTCGACAAAGTTGCGCGCATCGAGCGCCGCGCGGAAACCGACGTCCAGGTCTGCCTGGGCTTCCTTGAGCTTGTTGTCGTCCTTCTCGCCGTACTTGGCCTCGGCACCGATCTGGTAGATCAGGCCGGATTCAGCGGTCATCTTGTTGCCGAAGGTCGCGAACACGCCGCCCTGGCCCAGGTCGTCCTTCTCGGAGTCGCTACCGCCTTCGAGCTTGAATTCGTTGTAGCTGCCCTGCAGGCCGACAGTGAAGATCGGATCGGTCGGTGGTGCGGCGAATGCACTCAACGGTGCGCCCGCCAGGGCCAGGATGCAAGTGTTGCGCAGCAGGTTGCGAGTAGCCATCCGCAGGTATCTCCATGATAGAAAGTGGCAGTCAAATGCAAACGATTCGAAACACGTGCTTTGAAAAAGTTCTGAAAAGAATGTGAAAAAACCGTTTTTTACGTAGGCCTTATCGAAGAACTCTCTTCCACAGCAAAATTCTCCCACGTGCGCATCAAATGGTTATAAGATAACGTTTCATTTGATAGCCACCTCTTGCCTGCGATTCCTTCCATGACAAGCGCCGCCGCCACCCCTACCCTGGTCACCCAGCGCCTGCAGAGCATTGACGCCCTGCGCGGCCTGGTGATTCTGTTCATGCTCCTGGACCACGTTCGAGAAACCTTTTTTCTGCACCGCCAGGTCAGCGATCCGATGTCCATCGACGCCACCGACCCGACGCTGTTCTTCAGCCGCACCCTGGCGCACCTGTGCGCACCGGTGTTCGTACTGCTGACTGGCCTGTCTGCCTACCTCTATGGCGAGAAACACCAGGGCCGGGCAGACGTCTCGGCCTTCCTGTTCAAGCGCGGCCTGTTCCTGGTACTGCTCGAATTCACCTTGGTCAACTTCGCCTGGACCTTCCAGCTACCCCCGAGCGTCATCTACATGCAGGTGATCTGGGCCATTGGCGTGAGCATGATCGCCCTCGCCGCGCTGGTCTGGCTGCCGCGAGCCTGGTTGCTGGCGATCGGCGTGGCGATCGTCGCCGGGCACAACCTGCTCGACGGCCTGCATTTCGCACCCGGTTCTGCCATGCACCTCCCTTGGGCCATCCTGCATGACCGCGGCTGGCTTGAGGTCTCCGACAGCTTGCGCCTGCGCACGTCGTACCCGGTGCTGCCGTGGATCGGCGTGATCAGCCTGGGCTACGTGCTGGGGCCCTGGTTCACCCGCGCCAGCACGCCGGGCGAGCGCCAGCATCGCCTGCTGCTGCTCGGCGCCAGCGCGCTGGTCTGCTTTGTCGCCTTGCGCATGCTCAACGGTTACGGCGAGGCACCATGGTCGGGCTACCCGAGCGTGACGCAGACCCTGATGAGCTTCTTCAACATCACCAAGTACCCGCCGTCGTTGTTGTTCCTCACCCTCACCCTGGGTATCGGCCTGCTGTTGCTGCGCGCGTTCGAGCGCGCCGGGCAAGCCCGATGGGTCACGGCCCTGGCGGTGTTCGGCGCCGCGCCGATGTTCTTCTACCTGCTGCACCTGTACGTGCTCAAGCTGCTGTACCTGGCCAGCGCCGCCCTGTTCGGCCTCAACCAGGGCGACTACTTCGGCTTCGACGGCATCGGCGCGGTGTGGCTGGTCGCGGTGCTGCTCAGCGCGGCCCTGTACCTGCCGGTGCGCGGGTTCGCCCGGCTCAAGGCCCGGCGGCGCGACATCGCCTGGCTCAAGTACTTCTGAACCCAGGCCATTCCCATCCGGCGGCCGGATGGTCTACCATGCCGCCCGCCGGTTTCCACACGGAACTAACAGGGAATCCCCGGCCCGCCATGCGCGGGCCAAACGGAACTGCCCCCGCAACTGTAAGTGCCGAGCCTGCTCCATCGATGCCACTGGGACAACACCCCGGGAAGGCTGGAGCCGGGCCATGACGCACCAGTCAGGAGACCTGCCGGCAAACAATCACCAACCGGCGGGGTGTCCGGGATGGCCATCTTCACCGTGCGCGGCTCGCCCGCGCCCGGTGCCGCCCTGCCTGCGCGCAGGGTGGGCGATGCCTGTCCGTGCGTACCTTGCGTGTACTGTCCGATAGGAGATCGACCCACCATGCTGTTGCGTCTCGTCACCCTGCTCGCCGGCCTCGGCCTCGGCGGCCTGGCCCAGGCCGCTGCCACTCATTACCCGCTGACGGTCGACAACTGCGGCATGCCGCAGACCTTCGCGCATGCCCCCGAGCGTGCGGTGACCATTGGCCAGGCCGGCACCGAGATGCTCTACGCGCTCGGTCTTGGCGACAAGCTGGTGGGCACCTCGCTGTGGTTCAACAATGTGCTGCCTGAGTACCAGGCGCTGAACGCCAAGGTCGAGCGCCTGGCCGACAACGACCCAAGCTTCGAGTCGGTGATCGCCAAGCGCCCGCAATTGCTGGCGGTGCAGTTCGAGTGGATGGTCGGCGCCCAGGGCGTGGTCGGCACCCGCGAGCAGTTCGATGAGCTGAAGATCCCGACCTACCTGCTGCCTTCGGACTGCGAAGGCAAGGACAACCTGGTCGGCGCCGACGGCACCCGGTTGCAGCCGTTCAAGGTCGACAGCATCTACAAGAGCGTCAGCCAGCTGGCCGAGATCTTCGACGTGCAGGACCGCGGCACCGCGCTCAACACCGACCTGACGAGCCGCCTCGACAAGGCCAAGGCGCGCCTGGCGGGCAAGGACCTGAGCGATACGTCCGCGCTGTTCTGGTTCTCCAGCGCCGACCTGGACATCGACCCGTATGTCGCTGGCCGCCAGGGCGTGGCCGACTACATGCTGCAGACCCTGGGCGTGCGCAACGTGGTCGAGTCCACCGAGGAGTGGCCGACCGTGGGCTGGGAAACCCTGGCCAAGGCCAACCCGACCTGGCTGATCATCGCCCGCATGGACCGTCGCCGCTTCCCGGCCGACGACTTCGAGAAAAAGCTGGAATTCCTGCGTAGCGACCCGGTGACCAGGAACATGGAAGCGGTCAGACACAACCGCATCGTGGTGCTCGATGCCGACGCCATGCAGGCTGGCATTCGCCTGTTCCGCGGCCTGGATACCCTGTCCCTGGCCTTCGCCTCCGGTAAAGCACCACAACCATGACGCGTCTGCTGCCCCTTCATGTCCTGGCGCTCGCCGCGCTGCTCATGGCCCTGTTGGCAGGCACCGCCATCGGCGAGGCCAGTGTCTCGCCAACGGTGGTCTATCAGGTACTGGCCAACCAGCTATGGGGTGCCGGCTACCTGGTCGATCCCATCGACCAGGGCATCGTCTGGAACTACCGGCTCACCCGCACCCTTGTGGCCGCTGCCTGCGGCGCGGGCCTGGCGACCTGCGGGGTGATCCTGCAGGCGCTGCTGCGCAACCCGTTGGCCGAGCCGTATCTGCTTGGGCTGTCGGCAGGCGCTTCGACGGGTGCGGTGATGGTCGCCTTGCTCGGTTTTGGCGCGGGTGCGCTGACGTTGTCGGGTGGCGCCTTCATCGGCGCACTGGCGGCGTTCGCGCTGGTGCTGCTGCTGGCCCGTGCCAGCGGCCCAAGCAGCAACAATGCCCAGGTGATTCTTGCGGGCATCGCCGGCTCGCAGCTGTTCAACGCTCTGACCGCGTTCCTGATCACCAAGTCGGCCAGTGCCGAACAGGCCCGCGGCATTCTGTTCTGGCTGCTCGGCAACCTCAGCGGCGTGCGCTGGCCGTCGGTCTGGCTGGCCGTGCCGGTGGCCGTGATCGGCCTGCTGATATGCCTGTGGCATCGGCGCGCACTCGACGCCTTTACCTTCGGCGCCGACTCCGCCGCCTCGCTGGGCATCCCGGTGCGCCGGGTGCAATTGCTGCTCATCACCTGCGCGGCAGTGGTCACGGCGGTGATGGTCTCGATCGTCGGCTCCATCGGCTTTGTCGGACTGGTCATCCCCCACGCTCTGCGCCTGATGCTCGGCGGCAGCCACAGCCGCCTGCTTCCGGCCAGTGCGCTGGGCGGCGCGCTGTTCCTCATTGCCGCGGACGTGCTGTCGCGCACGCTGATCCCCGGCCAGGTGATCCCGGTCGGCGTGGTCACCGCGCTGATCGGTGCCCCCGTGTTCGCGCTGATCCTGATCAGCCGCAGGAGCCAACGATGACCGCCATGACGCCCCCCTTGCAGGTTGCCCTGCTCACCTGCCAAGGCCTGGGTTTTCGCGTGCGCGACACCCAGCTGCTGTACGACATCAACCTGGCGGTGGATCCTGGTGAAACCCTGGGCATCGTCGGCCCCAATGGCTCGGGCAAGTCGACCCTGCTCAAGCTGCTGGCCGGCCTGCGCACGCCCAGCAGCGGGCATGTGCGGCTGCTCGGCCATCCCCTGGCGCGCCAGGCCCGGCGCCAGATCGCCCAGACCCTTGCCCTGGTCGAGCAGCAGGCCGACACCAACGATGCAATCACGGTGTTCGATGCCGTCGCGCTGGGTCGCACCCCATGGCTTTCCGCCTTGTCGCCGTTCTCGGCCGAAGACACCGGCATCGTCGACCAGGCACTGGCCGACGTCGACGCGCTGCACTTGCGCCAGCGCACCTGGAGCAGCCTGTCCGGTGGCGAGCGCCAGCGCGTGCACATCGCCCGCGCCCTGGCCCAGCGCCCGCAGCTGCTGTTGCTCGACGAGCCCACCAACCACCTGGACATCCAGCACCAGCTGAGCATCCTGCAGCGTGTGCAAGCGCTTCCGGTGACGACCCTGATCGCCCTGCACGACCTCAACCAGGCCCTCACCTGCGATCGTCTTGCCGTGCTCGACCGCGGCCGCCTGGTCGCCCTTGGCAAGCCGCTGGAGGTGCTGACCCCGGAACGGCTGCTGAGCACCTTTGGCGTGCACGCCCACTACCTCACCGACCCCTTCGACGGCGCGCGCATCCTGCGCTTTCGCGCCCCATGATGCTGGAAGCCTGACCGATGCCGTTGCGTCCCCTTGCCCTGCTGCTGTCCGCCGCCCTGCTCGCCCCCGCCGCGCTGGCCGATGTCCACGAAGTGAAGATGCTCAATCGCGGCCCGGGCGGCGCCATGGTCTACGAGCCCGACCACCTGCGCATCGCCCCAGGCGATACGGTCCGCTTCCTGCCCACCCAGAGCGGCCACAATGCCGCCAGCCTGCCTGCCCTGCTGCCGGCCGGCGCCGTTGCATTCAAGGGCAAGATCAACCAGCCGCTGGAGCAGACCTTCAGCGTGCCCGGGCTGTACGGCATCCAGTGCATCCCGCACCTGGCCATGGGCATGGTGATGCTGATCCAGGTCGGCGATCCGGGTGTTGCGTCCCTGCCGAGCGGCTTGCCGCCCCGCGCGCAGGAGCGGTTTGGCGCGCAGCTCAAGCAACTGGAGGCGGGTCAATGATCGCCCCGCCGCAACGCTCCGCCTTGCTGCTCGCCCTGCTCGGCGCCAGCCCGCTGGCCTTTGCCGATTCCGCCCAGTCGCGCTCCGAAGGCTTTGTCGAAGACAGTACCTGGAGCGTGCTCAACCGCAGCGTTTTCGACCAGCGCGACTATCGCCACGGCGCCCGCAACAGCGGCGCGCGCAATGCCTACAAGCCGCGCGGCGAGCGCAACGGCAAGGCTGAAGAATGGGCCTACGGCTTGATGGGCACCTACCAGTCCGGTTTCACCCAGGGCCTGGTCGGCGTGGGCGTCGATGCGCATGCCTATCTCGGCGTGCAGCTCGACAGCGGCGGCGGCCGCGCGGGCAAGGCGCGGCTGCTGGGACTGGATAACGACGGCCACCCCAAGACCGAGTACAGCCGCGGCGGCGCGGCGCTCAAGGTCCGCATGTCCAATACCGTGCTCTCCTACGGCGAGCAGCGGGTCAAGACGCCGGTGTTCAGCTCATCCGACAGTCGCTTGTTGCCCGAGACGGCGACGGGTTTCTTCCTGGCCAGCAACGAAATCGACAAGCTCAGGCTGGTGGCGGGCCACTTCAACGAAAGTACCGATCGCAACGCGAGCAGCCATGACCAGGGGTTCGTGGTCAACTACTCCAATGGCCGC
>JAQZAY010000372.1 GCA_029239415.1 Pseudomonas sp.
GGGTCAACCCGGTCGACGTGTCCACGCCGCGCCGCCTGAGCGCCAAGGTGCGCTATCGCCAGGGCGACCAGGCCTGCACGCTGGAGCGCACCGCCGACGGCTACCGCGCCGTGTTCGACGAGCCCCAGCGCGCGGTCACCCCAGGCCAGTCCGTGGTGTTCTACGACGGCGAGGTGTGCCTCGGTGGTGGCGTCATCGAGCGCGCCGAACCCTGGAGCGCGCGTTGATGAGCGATATCCAGGAGCAGCTGATCGCCCTTGGCGGCGTCTTCCAGGCGGCCGTGCTGGTCGACCGTATCGCCCGTACCGGCCAGGCCAGCGAGGCCAGCCTGGGATGCCTGCTCGGCAGCCTGCTGGTGCGCGACCCCGACAACACCCTCGAGGTGTTCGGTGGCGACGACAGCAACCTGATCGACGGCTACCGGGCCCTGGCCAGCGCCCTGGAGCGCGACCCCGGCAGTCTGCAGCGCGAGCCGCTGCGCTACGCCTTGTCGATGCTGGGCCTGGAGCGCCAGCTGGCCAAGCGCGACGACCTGCTCCAGACCATCGGCAACCGCCTGCCGCAGATCCAGTCGCAGGCCGACCATTTCGGCCTGGTGCACGAGAACGTCATCGCCTCCAGCGGCGCCTTGTACCAGGACACCCTGAGCACCCTGCGCCAGCGCATCCAGGTGCATGGCGACATGCGCCACCTGCAGCAGCCCAACAATGCCTCGAGGATTCGTGCCCTGCTGCTGGCCGGCATCCGCGCCGCGCGCCTGTGGCGCCAGCTCGGCGGACACCGCTGGCAGCTGGTGTTCAGCCGGCGCAAGCTGCTCAAGGAGCTGTACCCGATGATGCGCGGCTAGGCCCGGCCGAGCGCTGCGCGCGCGGGCCCGTTGATCAGCCACCCGCCTGCCGCGCATTTTTCATGTATGATATGCGCCCTCCAAAAGCCTGACTGTCCGAGAACACCCCATGCAGCTTTCCTCGCTCACTGCGGTTTCCCCTGTAGACGGCCGTTACGCCGGCAAAACCCAGGCCTTGCGCCCTATCTTCAGCGAATACGGCCTGATCCGTTTCCGCGCCCTGGTCGAGGTCCGCTGGCTCCAGCGCCTGGCCGCTCACCCGCAGATCGGCGAAGTGCCGGCCTTCAGTGCCGACGCCAACGCCGCGCTGGATGAGCTGGCCCGCGATTTCAAGCTTGAGCACGCCGAACGCGTCAAGGAAATCGAGCGCACCACCAACCACGACGTCAAGGCCATCGAGTACCTGCTCAAGGAGCAGGCCGCAAAACTGCCTGAACTGGACAACGTCAGCGAGTTCATCCACTTCGCCTGCACCAGCGAGGACATCAACAACCTGTCCCACGCCCTGATGCTGCGCGCCGGCCGCGACGACGTGCTGCTGCCGCTGATGCGCCAGATCGCCGAGTCCATCCGTGCCCTGGCCCACCAGTACGCCGACGTGCCGATGCTCTCGCGCACCCATGGCCAGCCTGCCTCGCCGACCACCCTGGGCAAGGAACTGGCCAACGTCGTCTACCGCCTGGAGCGCCAGATCGCCCAGGTAGCCGCCGTGCCGCTGCTGGGCAAGATCAACGGCGCCGTGGGCAACTACAACGCCCACCTCTCGGCCTACCCGCAGATCGACTGGGAAGCCAACGCCCGCGCCTTCATCGAAGACGAGCTGGGCCTTGTGTTCAACCCCTACACCACCCAGATCGAGCCGCACGACTACATCGCCGAGCTGTTCGACGCGATCGCCCGCTTCAACACCATCCTCATCGACTTCGACCGGGACGTGTGGGGCTACATCTCCCTGGGCTACTTCAAGCAGAAGACCGTCGCGGGCGAGATCGGCTCCTCGACCATGCCGCACAAGGTCAACCCGATCGACTTCGAGAACTCCGAAGGCAACCTGGGCATCGCCAACGCGCTGTTCCAGCACCTGGCCAGCAAGCTGCCGATCTCGCGCTGGCAGCGCGACCTGACCGACTCCACCGTGCTGCGCAACCTGGGCGTGGGCTTTGCCCACAGCGTCATCGCCTATGAAGCCAGCCTCAAGGGCATCGGCAAGCTGGAGATCAACACCCAGCGCATCGCTGCCGATCTGGACGCCTGCTGGGAAGTGCTGGCCGAGCCGATCCAGACCGTCATGCGTCGCTACAACATCGAGAACCCCTACGAGAAGCTCAAGGAGCTGACCCGTGGCAAAGGCATCAGCCCGCAAGCGCTGCTGACCTTCATCGATGCACTGGACATGCCGGCTGATGCCAAGGCCGAGCTCAAGCAGCTGACCCCTGCGTCCTACATCGGTAACGCAGCGGCCCAGGCCAAACGCATCTGACCTGCGCCCCGCGAATCACGCCCGGCCGAGCCGGGCGTTTTTATTCCTGGCCAAAAATTACTTATTTTCAATAGGTTGAACATGAATTCTGATACTCCACTGCAGCTGTTGGGCGGCCTCACGGCGCGCGAGTTCCTGCGCGACTACTGGCAGAAGAAACCTTTGCTGGTGCGCCAGGCCTTCCCGGACTTCGAAAGCCCGATCGATGGCGACGAGCTGGCCGGCCTGGCCCTGGAGGAAGAAGTCGAGGCGCGCCTGGTGATCGAGCATGGGGAGCGCCCGTGGGAACTTCGTCGTGGCCCGTTCGCCGAGGACACCTTCGCCAGCCTGCCCGAGCGCGACTGGACCCTGCTGGTGCAGGCGGTGGACCAGTTCGTGCCGGAAGTCGCCGAGCTGCTCGAGTCGTTCCGTTTCCTGCCTAGCTGGCGCATCGACGACATCATGATCAGCTACGCCGCTCCAGGTGGCAGCGTCGGCCCGCATTTCGACAACTACGATGTGTTCCTGCTGCAAGGCCAGGGCAAGCGCAACTGGAAGATCGGCCAGGTCTGCGACAGCGACAGCCCGCTGATCGAACATGCCGACCTGCGCATCCTGGCCGACTTCGAGCAGAGCGGCGAGTGGACCCTGGAGCCCGGCGACATGCTCTACCTGCCACCACGCCTGGCCCACTACGGCGTCGCCGAAGACGACTGCCTGACCTACTCGGTCGGTTTCCGCGCGCCGAGCGCGGCCGAAGTGCTGACCCACTTCACCGACTTCCTCAGCCAGTTCCTCCCGGACGAAGAACGCTACAGCGACGCCGACGCCCAGCCGGCCAGCGACCCGCACCAGATCCAGCACGACGCCTTGGGCCGCCTCAAGGGCCTGCTTGCCGAGCACATGGGCGACGAGCGCCTGCTGCTGACCTGGTTCGGCCAGTTCATGACCGAGCCGCGCTATCCCGAACTGGTAAGCGGTGAGGAACTGAGCGAGCAGGAGTTGACCGACAGCCTCGAGCAGGGCGCGATCCTGGTCCGCAACCCAAGCGCACGCCTGGCCTGGTCGGAAGTCGACGACAACCTGCTGCTGTTCGCCAGCGGCCAGAGCCGCCTGGTCTCGGGCAGCCTGCGCGAGCTGCTGAAGCTGATCTGCGCCGCCGATGCGCTGCATGTCGAAAACCTCGGCAAATGGCTGCAGGACGAAGAAGGGCTGACCCTGGTCTGCCAATTGATCAAACAAGGAAGTTTGGGATTCGCCAATGAATAAGATCCGGGTTCGCCTCGCCGACTGGCACAAAGACAACGCTGATATCCGCCGTATCCGCGAAGCGGTATTCATCGCCGAGCAGAGCGTGCCGCCCGAGCTGGAGTGGGATTCGGACGACCAGGGCGCCGTGCATTTCCTGGCGCTCGAAGGCGACTACCCGGTAGGCACTGCGCGGCTGCTGC
>JAQZAY010000373.1 GCA_029239415.1 Pseudomonas sp.
ATAAGGCACCGGATGTTAGCAAAAGCCTCATCCAACGTCAGCCGACAAGGCCTCGTAGCCGGTTAGAAAGTGAGGCCCGATGTAACGGCGCGGCAGCTGGAACTCGTCGGGATACTCCACCTGCACCAGGTAGAGGCCATGGGGATGCGCCGTGACGCCGCCTTCGCGCCGGTTGCGGCTCTCGAGCACGTCGCGAGCCCAGGCCGCAGGCCGTTCCCCCGCGCCGATGGTCATGAGCACGCCGGCGATGTTGCGGACCATGTGGTGCAGGAAGGCCGTGGCGCGCACGTCCAGCACGATCATCTGGCCATGACGGGTGACGCGCAGGTGGTGCATGTGCTTGATCGGCGACTTAGCCTGGCACTGGCTGGCGCGAAAGGCACTGAAGTCGTGGGTGCCGAGCAGGTGGGTCGCGCCTTCGGCCATGGCCGCCACGTCCAGCGGACGGTGGTTCCAGGTCACCTCCTGGGCCAGGTGCGCCGGGCGGATCGGGTCGTTGTAGATCACGTAGCGGTAGCGTCGGGCGACTGCCTTGAAGCGCGCGTGGAAGTGGGCCGGCATCTGCCGCGCCCAGGTCACGCTGATATCGGGCGGCAGGTTGAAATTGGTGCCCAGGGTCCAGGCACGCTCGTCGCGCACGGCCTGGGTGTCGAAGTGCACGACCTGACCGCAGGCGTGCACGCCGGCATCGGTACGCCCGGCACAGAGCACGCTGATCGGCGAGTCGGCCACCTTGGACAGCGCCTGCTCCAGCGCCTGCTGGACGCTCGGCACGCCACTGGCCTGACGCTGCCAGCCCCGGTAGCGAGCGCCCTTGTACTCCACGCCCAGGGCGATACGGAAATGGCCTTCGGCCGCCGATTCGGCCGCGACGGTGTCGATGATATCCAAGAGCAAGACCTGTGGGTTCTACGAAAAGCGGGAAGTATAGCGAGACCGGGCCACGAATGAACCGGTCCGAGTGAGGGTGCGGCGGTGCCGGCGCAGGGCGTCGCCGGCACCGCCGGCGGACCTAGGCCAGGCGCGAGAGCAACTCCCTGGCCTCCAGACGCTGCCCTTCGTCGCCATCCTTGACGACTTCGTCGAGGATGTCGCGGGCGCCCTGTGGGTCGCCCATGTCGACGTAGGCGCGGGCCAGGTCGAGCTTGGTCGCCACCTCGTCGGCGCCCGAGAAGAAGTCGAAGTCCAGGTCGTCGACCGGCTCGGGTTCGGGCTCGGGCGCGACCGCCGCGACGCTCGGCGTGCCGGCCGCTGGCGTGTCGAAGCTGTCCGAGAGCTTGTCCAGCTCGGCATTGACGTCGTCCAGTTCGCTGGCGAAGCTGCGCGCGGCGGGCGAGTCATCGTCCAGTGCCAGCGAGAGGTCGAAATCATCGCCCAGGTCGGGTTCGGCGACCGGTGCGACACGCTCGTCGCCACGGGTGCCGTCCGCCGCGGGGACGGCGTCGGCGCGGGACGGCTCGTCCAGTCCTGCCGTGCCCATGTCCAGGTCGAACGCATCACCTGCCGCTTGCGCCTGGGCCTGGGCCAGCATGGCTTCGAAGTCGTCGTCGGCGTCGTTCTGTTCGGCCAGGTCCGAGGACGCCTCGACCGGCGTCATGGCTGCGGCAGGCTCGAGCACGGGCGGCTCGGCATAGCCGGCCACGGGCAGGTCGGCGTTGACCTTCAGGTCGGCTGCCGCGCCCAGCACCTCGTCCGGCACCTCGGCCAGCGGATCGTCTTCAGGCACAGGCGTCGGCTCGCGAGCAGCGCTCGGCGTCGAGGGTTCACGGGGTGGCGTATCGTCCATCAGCGCCTGCACGTACTGCTCGTCTCGCGCCGTCGCCAGTGCGGCGGCGCCCAGGCCTGCGGCAACCATGCCGAGCATCGCCGGGAAGCGCTGCTTGAGCGTGTCGACGTCGGTCTGGTTCTGATGGGTGGCAGGCAATTGCCGTTCCTGACTGACGAAACCGTCCCGGTCGCCCTGGCGCCCGTAGACTTCCATCAGCTTGAGGCGCAGGTCGTTACGGGCCGGATGCGCGGCCACGCCTGCCTCCAGCAGCTCTGCCGCATCGTTCAGTCGCCCGTCGGCGATCTTCAACTCGGCCTCCATCAGTACCCGATCGGCCGCCTGCGCCTCGGCCTGCTCGCGCGATTGCGCTTGCTCGGCCGGCATGGCAGCGGCGGCGGAGGCTGCCACCACCGCCGGCGACAGGGTGTGCGGGCTATCGAGTTCGTCGAAGCTGCCCGGTGGCAGGTCGAGCTCCGGGTCGGTCTGTTCTTCAGCCAACGCACGCGCCATGCGCAGGTGCTTTTCGGCCTCCTGCTGGGCCCTGCGCTTGCGCAGGATGAGCAGCACCAGCAGCAACAGCACCAACAGGAGGGAGCCGGCGATGACGGCCAGCAACCAAGGGTTGCCCAGCAGCGTATCGAGCGGGTCGCGGGCAGGTGGCACGGCCTCGGCCGGCGTGGCCTCAGGCAGCGTCCCGGCAGCCGCAGGCGCCGGCTGGATGACCGGCTCGCTCGCCGTGGCAGGCGGAGTGACCACCGGGGGCTGGGTCTGCGTGGCGGCCGTGACGGGCGCCGTACCGAGGGTTTCGGCCGGCGCTTCGCCTGGCAAGGCGGGCGCCGTAGCCGGCGTCGTGGCACCGGCGGCGACCGCGGGTGTCGGCACGCCGGCCTGCTGCGACAGGCGCGCGAGCTGGTCGTTCTTGAGCTCGATCAACCGTTGCAGCTTGTCCAGCTGGCTTTCCAGGTCCGCCATGCGGCTCTTGAGTTCTTCGTTGTCTCGACGGCTAGTGTCGAGGCTTTCCTGGGCCACGGCCAGTTGATCGTTGAGCGCACGCGCATCGTTGGCGGCGGCCGCCGACTCGGGCGACACCAGGCGCAGGTTGTCTGCCTGGGCCACCTGCGAAGGCGCGGCACCGGCGCTGGTACGCCGGGTGGCATCCAGCTGCCGGGCACGCGGCCCCAGACGCCGGCCTTCACGCCAGGCGGCGTACTGCTCGGCCACTTCGGCTTCGGCCTCACGTTGCGGGATGCTCTGGATCTGCTGCGCGTCCGGCAGGCGCAAGACCTGCCCGACCTTGAGCTGGTTGATGTTGTTGCCGATGAAGGCGCCCGGGTTGAGCGCCTGAATCGCCAGCATGGTCTGCTGCACGGAGCCGCCCTGGGCGTTGCGCGCGGCGATCTGCCAGAGGGTGTCACGGCGCTGACTGGTGTAGGTACCGGCTGCGGTCACGGCAGGCTGCACACCTGGCGTGGCGCGCGCGGGCGGTGCCTGAGGGCGATCCAGGGCGATATCGTAGTCGCGCAGCAGGCGACCCTGCGGCCACAGGACCTGCACCAGGAACTTGACCACCGGCGCCGGCAACACCGTGCTCGAGGTCACGCGCAGCACGCTGCGGCCGTTGGGCACGATCACCGGGGTGAAGGTCAGGTCTTCGAGGTAGGCTGGCATGGGAAGGCCGGCACGGCTGAATTCTTCGGGACCGGCCAGGCTCGACCTGAGGTCGGCCGCCGTCAGGCCTTGCACGTCGCGCAACTCGATCTCGGCATCCAGGGGCTGACCCTGACCGGACCTGAGCGTCAGGTCGCCCAGCTCCAGGGCGTTGACCACGCCAGAAGAGAACGCGGTAGCGGCGGCAATGGCCAGCACCATCTTGCGGATTCGAAGCATGACCCCTTCCCTATCGATGAATCGTCCCGGCGAGCCCGTGATGGAACAA
>JAQZAY010000374.1 GCA_029239415.1 Pseudomonas sp.
TTATGTCTGCTTCACATCGTGACGCCTTGCGCATGGCAGCGCTCTACCTGGCCTTGTCGGTCATCTGGCTGACAGTCTCCGACCAGGTGTTGCGCACGTGGCTGGTCGATCCCGCCCGATTGGCCCTGGGGCATCAGGTCAATGGCCTGCTCTGGGCCCTGCTCAGCGCGCTGCTGATCTTCATCTCGCGTGCCCGCCTGCTCGACTCCATCGGCCTCGGGATACGCTTGCGCCGCGAGGACCGCGAGCGTCTGCGCATGGCGTCCGCGGTGTTCGACAGCACCTTGGAAGGTGTCCTGGTCACCGACCGGCATGGCGTGATCGTGCACGTCAACCGGGCCTTCATGCGCATCACCGGGTATGCCCAGGACGAGGTGCTCGGGCACCGCCCCAGCAAGTTCAAGTCGGGCCGCCATGGCATTCCGTTCTACCAGGCGATCTACGCGACTCTGGCCGAGAAGGGCGAGTGGAGCGGAGAGATCTGGAATCGTCGCAAGAATGGTGAGATCTATCCGCAATGGCAGACCATTCGCGCCATAAGCGACGACGAGGGCGAGCACAGCCATTATGTGGCGGTGTTCAGCGACATCAGCGCGATCAAGCATTCCGAACGTGAACTGGCCTACCTGGCGCACCACGACCCGTTGACCGGGTTGGGCAACCGGGTGATGTTCAGCGACCGCGCCGAGCATGCGCTGGTCGCGGCGCAGGCCGAAAAATGTGGATGCGCTTTGCTGCTGCTGGACCTCGATCACTTCCAGAGCATCAACGATGGCCTGGGGCACACCACCGGCGATACCTTGCTCAAGCTGGTCGGCGAGCGCCTGACCGAAACGCTGGGCAGCGGCACCACCCTGGCCCGTCTGGGCGGCGACGAGTTCGCCGTGTTGCTGGAAAACTGCCAGCAGCTCGGCCAGGCGGCGACCCTGGCGCAAACCCTGGTGGAGCGGCTGAAGGCGCCTTTCGATTTCGACGAACACCGGCTGTTCATCAGTGCCAGCATCGGTATCAGCCTCTACCCCAGCGACGCCTCGAGTGCCGAACAATTGCTGCGCAACGCCGATTCGGCCCTGTTCAAGGCCAAGCGCAACGGGCGTGCCTGCTATGCCTTGTACACCGAAGAACTGACCACCCACGCCCAGCACCGGGTGGAAACGGCGAGCGAGCTGCGCCATGCGCTGGAAAACGACGAACTGCGGGTCTTCTACCAGCCGGTTCACGCGCTGAGCGACCTACGCCGGGTGGGTTTCGAAGCCCTGGTGCGTTGGCAGCACCCCCAGCGTGGCATGGTCTCGCCGGCCGAGTTCATCCCGGTCGCCGAGCGCATCGGGTTGATCGCCGAAATCGATGCCTGGGTGCTCGACCAGGCCTGTCGACAGATGGTGCGCTGGCAGGCCGAGGGCCGCGACCTGGCGTTCGTCGCGGTCAATCTGTCCAGCCGGCTGTTCGCCGACCACACCCTTCACCGGCAGGTCGACCATGTCCTGCGCCAGACCGGCCTGGCGCCGGCCATGCTCGAGCTGGAGGTCACCGAAAGCGCGATCATGGACGAGCCGGAGGTGGCGCTCGAACAACTGCACCGCCTGCGCGAGCTGGGTGTCAGGCTGGCCATCGACGACTTCGGCACCGGCTATTCCTCGCTGCTGCGCCTCAAGCGCATGCCGGTGCACAAGCTCAAGATCGACCAGGGCTTCGTCGCCGGGCTGGGCCATGACGAGGACGACCGCGCCATCGTCGAGGCCGTCATCGCCCTGGCGCGCAGCCTGGACATGCAGGTGCATGCCGAAGGCATCGAGCAGGCCGAGCAGGCGCAGTTCCTGGTGCAGCACCAGTGCGAGCTGGGGCAGGGCTACTGGTTCGGCCGACCGCAGCCGGCGTCGGCGCTGTCCTGGCCCTAGGCTTCATCCCCGGGGGCCTGGGTGCCCAGAAACTTGCGCAGAAACTGCCGCGTGCGCTCCTCCCGTGGCGCGGCGAACAGTGCCTTGGCCTCGCCCTGCTCGACGATCCTGCCCTGGTCGAAGAACACCACCCGGTGGGCGACGTCGCGGGCGAAGCTCATCTCATGGGTGACGATGATCAAGGTCCGCCCTTCATGCGCCAGGTCGCGAATGGTCGCCAGGACTTCGCCGACCAGCTCGGGGTCCAGCGCGGACGTCGGCTCGTCGAACAGGATCACCTGCGGCTCCATGGCCAGCGCCCGGGCGATGGCGACGCGCTGCTGCTGGCCGCCGGACAGGCGCCGTGGGTAGGCGTCCTCCTTGCCGGCCAGGCCGACCTTGGCCAGCAGCTGGCGGCCCAGCGCCAGAGCCGTGTCGCGCGCCAGCTTGCGCACCACGGTGGGGCCCTCGATGACGTTCTCCAGGGCCGTGCGGTGCGGGAACAGGTTGAAGTTCTGGAACACGAAGCCGACCTGCTGGCGTAGCTGGCGGATGACCCCTTGCTGCGCCTTGAGCGCACGCCCGGCATCAACCTGCAGGTCATCCAGGCGGATGCTGCCGGCATCCGGGGTTTCCAGCAGGTTCAGACAGCGCAGGAAGGTGGTCTTGCCCGAGCCGCTCGGCCCGATGATGGCGACCACTTCGCCCGTCCGTACCGTCAGGTCGATGCCATCGAGCACGGTGTGGCCGTTGAAACGCTTGGTGAGGCGCTCTACCGTGATCATGGCTCAGTGCTCCAGGTCATGGCGATTCACCCGCCGTTCGAGGCGATGCTGGACGTGGGCGAGCACGCTGGCCAGCACCCAGTAGATCAGCGCGGCGGCCAGGTACATGGTGAAGACTTCGAACGTGCGTGCTGTGATCAGTTGGGCCTGGCGGAACAGTTCGGGCACCTGGATGGTGGCGGCCAGCGCGGTGTCCTTGACCAGCGAGATGAAGCTGTTGCCCAGCGGCGGCAGGGCGGTACGGGCGGCTTGCGGCAGGATCACCCGGCGCATGGTCTGGGCACGGGTCATGCCGATGCTGGCGGCGGCCTCCCACTGGCCGCGCTCGATCGAGCCGATCGCCGCGCGCAGGATCTCGCAGGCGTAGGCGGCCATGTTCAGCGAAAAGCCGATCAACGCCGCGGGCAGAGGGTCCAGCTCGAGACCGACCTGGGGCAGGCCGTAGTAGATCAGGAACAGCTGCACCAGCAAGGGCGTGCCGCGAAAGAACGACACGTAGACCCGCGCCAGCCAGTCGATCGGCCGCACGCGCGACAGCCGCATCAGCGCCAGGGCGAAGCCCAGCGCCAGGCCGAAGATCATGCCGCCGACACTGAGCACCACGGTGAAACCGGCTCCCTTGAGCAGGAAAGGCGCCGACTGGATGACCAGTTGCAGGCTCTCGTCGATCATTGCGTCACGTCGGCGCCAAAGTACTGCTTCGACAGCCTGGCCAGGGTGCCGTCGGCCTTGAGCGCCGCCAGGGCCTTGTCGATGGCCGCGAGCAGCTCGGGCTCACCCTTGCGCAGCGCCACCCCGGAGTCGAGTCGTGAGAAGGCCTCGCCGGCCAGGACGGTGTCCTTGGCTTTCTGCGCGTACTCCAGGGCCGCCAGGCGGTCGACCAGGATGGCGTCGATGCGCCCGTTGCGCAGGTCGGCGAACTTGCTCGGGTCGTCCTCATAGGTACGCACGTCGGCCCCCGGAACTTCCGCTCTGACCCACTGCTCGTAATTGGTGCCCAGGCCCACGCCGACTTTCTTGCCGGCCAGGTCCTGGGCCGACCGAATGTTCAAGGCCTCGGCCTTGCTCTTCAGGACCAGGGTCTGGA
>JAQZAY010000040.1 GCA_029239415.1 Pseudomonas sp.
ACCTTTCTATCAAAGCGACGAGTATTTCTTGCGCAGACGCTGGCGAATCAGCTCGGCCAAGGTGTTCATCACGAAGGTGAACATCAGCAGCACCAGCGCTGCGAGGAACAGCACCCGGTAGTGGCTGCCGCCGACTTCCGACTCGGGCATCTCCACGGCGACGTTGGCCGCCAGGGTGCGCATGCCCTCGAACAGGTTCATCTCCATGACCGGGGTGTTGCCGGTGGCCATCAGCACGATCATGGTCTCGCCGACAGCGCGGCCCATGCCGATCATCAGCGCCGAGAAGATGCCCGGGCTGGCGGTCAGGATGACCACGCGGGTCAGGGTCTGCCAAGGCGTGGCGCCCAGTGCCAGGGAGCCCAGGGTGAGGCTGCGCGGCACACTGAACACGGCGTCTTCGGCGATGGAGTAGATGTTCGGGATGACCGCGAAGCCCATGGCGATACCGACCACCAGGGCGTTGCGCTGGTCGTAGGTGATGCCCAGGTCATTGGTGATCCACAGGCGCATGTCGCCGCCGAAGAACCAGGTTTCCAGGAACGGGCTCATGGTCAGGGCGAACCAGCCGGTGAACAGGATCACCGGGATCAGGATCGCGGCTTCCCAACCGTCGGGCACACGCAGGCGCAGCGACTCGGGCAGGCGGCTCCAGGCGAAGCCGGCCAGGAGGATGCCGATCGGCATCAGCAGGAACAGGCTGAACACGCCGGGCAGGTGGCCTTCGAGGTAGGGCGCCAGGAACAGGCCGGCGAAGAAGCCCAGGATCACCGTTGGCATCGCCTCCATCAGCTCGATCACCGGCTTGACCTTGCGGCGCATGCCGGGGGCCATGAAGTAGGCGGTGTAGATGGCGGCGGCAATGGCCAGCGGCGCCGCGAGGATCATCGCGTAGAACGCGGCCTTGAGGGTGCCGAAGGTCAGCGGCGACAGGCTCAGCTTGGGCTCGAAGTCGGTGTTGGAGGCGGTTGACTGCCAGACGTACTTGGGTTCGTCGTAGTTTTCGTACCAGACCTTGCTCCACAATGCGCTCCAGGACACCTCAGGGTGCGGGTTGCGCAGGCTCAGCGGGTGCAGCTTGCCACCCTCCTCGATCAGGATGCGGTTGGCACGCGGTGAAAACGCCAGCGTGCCAGGGCCTTGCGTGGCCTGCTCGACCAGCAGGGTACGGTGGGCGGTGCTGTGGAACACGCCGAGCTTGCCGTCGTTGTCCAGGACGATGAAGCCCTTGCGGCGCTCCTCGGCATCGATCTGGGCGATCGGCGCGCTGCCCATCCTGAACGAGCGAATGTGCTTGAAGCGCTGCTCGCCATCGGGGTCGCGGGCCATGAACCACTGCTGCAGGCCGCCCTTGGAGTCACCGAAGACCAGCGAGATGCCGCCCACCAGCTGGCCGCTGGCGGTGATCTGCGCCTGGCCGTCGTCGAGCAGCTTGTAGCGGCCATTGAGGCTGTTGTCGCGCAGGTTGAACACGTCTGCCTGGGCGCGGCCGTTGACCACGTAGAGCCATTGCTGGCGCGGGTCGATGAAGATCGACTTCACGGCCTCGGTCATCTGCGGCAGGTCGATTCGCTTCTGCTCGGTGGTGACCTCGCCGGTCATCATGTTTTCTTCGCGCGCCAGCGACATGACCTGCAGGTGCGAGCCGGTGGAACCGGCGACCAGCAGGGTTTCGTCGTTGACGTTCAGGCTCACGTGCTCGAGCGGGCGGCCCTGCGGGTCCAGGCTGAAGGGTTCCTGGCCGTAGGGGTAGCCGATGTCGGCGGAAATGGTCTTCTTGTTGTCCGGGTAGGTGATCTTGTAGGTGTGGTTGAACACCAGCGCCTGGCCATTGGACAGACCGAGGACCACCAGCGGGCTGCCCGGCTGGTCGGTGCCGATCGAGCTGACCTGGGTGCCTGGCGGCAGCGGCAAGTCGACGCGCTTGAGTTCAGCGGCGGTCTTGGTGTCGAAGAACAATGCCTGGCCCTTGTCGGATACACGGACCCCTACCAGATTCTGCTCTTCAAGCGCGATCAGCAGCGGCTTGCCGGCATCCTGCTGCAGCCAGGTCGGCTCCAGTGCCTTCCTGCTGGTCAGCTCGGCGCCCTGGAACAGCGGCAGCACGACATAGGCCAGGTAGAAGAAGATCAGGGTAATGGCCGCCAGCACGGCAAGGCCACCCACCAGCACGTACCAGCGGGTGAAGCGGTCCTTGAGCGCGCGCATGCGCCGCTTGCGTCGAAGCTCCGGCGTATTGAAGTCAATCCGCGCAGGAGGAGGATTTTGGGTCATGGTGGAGTTGGCCAGATCATTCATGCGCACACCCTAGCGGTCCCGTATTACAAAAACATGACAATGCAGTGACGCAAGAAAGCCCGTCGCCCAGGAGACCTGGCAACGAGCTGCAAGTTGTAGACGCTGGCCGGCTTTCAGCCAACCAGCGCTCGTCGAGGCTTACTGCTTGGCGATGTTCGCCGATTGCTCCAGGCCCAGGTCAGCCAGTGCCTTGGCGGCAACCTTGGCTGGCAGCGGGATGTAGCCATCCTTGACCACGACCTGCTGGCCTGCCTGGGACAGGACCAGCTTGACGAACTCGGCTTCCAGCGGGGCAAGAGGCTTGTTCGGTGCCTTGTTGATATAGACGTAGAGGAAGCGCGACAGCGGATAGGTGCCGTTCAGCGCGTTGGCTTCGTTGTCTTCGACGAACTCGGCGCCTTCTTTCTTGGCCAGTGGCACGGTCTTGACGCTGGCGGTCTTGTAGCCGATGCCCGAGTAACCGATGCCGTTCAGCGAGCTGCTGATCGACTGCACGACCGAAGCCGAGCCAGGCTGCTCGTTGACGTTGGGCTTGAAGTCGCCCTTGCACAGGGCCTCTTCCTTGAAGTAGCCATAGGTGCCCGATACCGAGTTGCGGCCGAACAGCTGCACTGGCTTGTTGGCCAGGTCGCCCGTCACGCCCAGGTCGCCCCAGGTCTTGACGTCAGCCTTGGCGCCGCACAGGCGGGTCGAGGAGAAGATGGCATCGACCTGGGCCATGGTCAGGCCCTTGATCGGATTGTCCTTGTGCACGAATACCGCCAGGGCGTCGACGGCGACCGGAATGGCGGTCGGCTTGTAGCCGTACTTCTGCTCGAAGGCCTGCAGCTCGACGTCTTTCATCTTGCGGCTCATCGGGCCCAGGTTGGCGGTGCCTTCGGTCAGCGCGGGTGGCGCGGTGGACGAGCCGGCGGCCTGGATCTGGATGTTGACGTTCGGGTATTCCTTCTTGTACGCCTCGGCCCACAGGGTCATCAGGTTGGCCAGGGTGTCAGAGCCGACGCTGGAGAGGTTGCCCGATACACCGGTGGTCTTGGTGTAGGTCGGGATGGCTGGGTCGACGACGGCGACCGCATTGGCGGTTGCTACGCCCGCGGCGGCAAAGGTCAGGGCTGCCATCAAACGCTTCAGTTTCATGCCTTGCTCCTAGCACAGATAATGGGGTGAGATGAATCGGGGCCAAGTATCTGCAGGCCGCATGAAGACTCTATGTCTCTAATGTGACAATTGGATTAAAGGCCATCATCGCTGGGACGGATGGCCTTCATGGAATATCACGTGTGCCAGAGCAGCGCCGTGTCAGCGTTTCCTGGCGATCAGGAACACCCCGGCGAACAGGCCGATGCTGCAGATACCCGCCACGTAATAGGCCGGTGCCATGGGGCTGAACTTGAGCAGCGCCGTGACCAGCATGGGCGTAAGGCCGCCAAAGATGGCGTACGCCAGGTTATAGGAAAACGACAGCCCGCTGAACCTCACCACCGGTGGGAAGGCCTTGACCATCACGTACGGCACGGCACCGACGATGCCCACGCACAGGCCGGTCAATGCATACATGGGGAACAGCAGCTCGGGATGGCTTCCGAGGGTGTGGTAGAAGGTCCACGACGAAGCCAGCAGCGCCAGGCTGCCGGCCACGAAGATCCTGCCCGCGCCAAAGCGGTCCGCCAGGGCACCGGCGAGGATGCAACCGATGCTCAGCAGCACGATGGCCAGGCTGTTGGCCAGCAGCGAATCGGTCGGGCTGACCTGGTAGAGGCTCTGCAACAGCGCGGGCGTCATCAGGATGACCACCACGATGCCGGCGGACAGCAACCAGGTGAGCAGCATCGACAGCACGATGGCGCCGCGATGATCGCGCAACACCGCACGCAGCGGCACTTCCTCGGCCAGCGCCTTGCGCGCCTGCATCTCGGCGAACACCGGCGTCTCGTGCAGCCAGCGCCGCAGGTAGACCGCGAACAGTCCGAACACGCCGCCGAGCAGGAACGGGATACGCCAGGCGTAGTCGGCGACCTCTTCGGCGCTGTACACCGAGTTGATCAGCGTGGCCACCAGCGAGCCGAGCAGGATGCCCGAAGTGAGCCCCGCAGTAAGCGTGCCGCAGGCATAGCCAGTGTGCCGCGCCGGCACGTGCTCGGACACGAACACCCAGGCCCCCGGCACTTCACCGCCGATCGCCGCACCCTGGATCACGCGCATCACCAGCAGCAGCACCGGGGCCCACAGGCCGATCTGCGCGTAGGTGGGCAGCAGGCCCATGATCAGCGTCGGCACGGCCATCATGAAGATGCTCAGGGTGAACATCTTCTTGCGCCCGAGCAGGTCGCCGAAGTGCGCCATGACGATGCCGCCCAGGGGGCGCGCCAGGTAGCCGGCGGCGAAGATGCCGAAGGTCTGCATCAGGCGCAGCCATTCGGGCATGTCCACCGGGAAGAACAGCTTGCCGACCACGGTTGCGAAGAAGACGAAGATGATGAAGTCATAGAACTCCAGCGCGCCGCCAAGGGCAGACAACGACAACGTCTTGTAGTCACTGCGGGTCAGCGGCCGCGATGGCTGTTCGGTACTGCGGGGCACGGAGGTCATCTGGAATCTCTTGTAGGTCATGCGGGCCGCTTGGGACGCGGCTTCTGGCTTGTGGCCAGGTGAAGATAACAAATTGCCCGGCACCGCTCATAGCGATACAAAAACGCTACAGTTATCGTCCTGGCACGGTCGTCGCTGCTGGCATGGGACTATATACTGGCGCCTTGCAGGAAAATGTTGCGTCCCAGGCGGGACGCCGTGCGAAAACGCCGGCCGGCAGGCCCGGCAGGCTCGCAGCGTTTTCCCTGGCCCTGTGGCAGAAGGAAAACAGCGTAGTATGGTGCGGCTGAATCGTTTTTCACGGCGTGATCCTAGCGCCAACTCAAGAAGCGTCACGGGTCAGAGGCCCCTCGGCATGATTGAACTCGAACAAGAAGATCCTATCCCGCAAGGCGACCTGGCCTTGCAGATCACCGCGTTGCCGCGTGAAACCAACGGGTTCGGCGATATCTTCGGCGGCTGGCTGGTCGCCCAGATGGACCTGGCCGGCACCGCCATGGCCAGCCGCGTGGCCGGCGGCCGGGTTGCCACGGTAGCGATCGACCGCATGGCGTTCCTGGTACCGGTAGCGGTGGGCGCGCAATTGTCCTTCTATACCCAGACCGTGGAGATTGGCCGCAGCTCGATCCAGATGATGGTAGAAGTGTGGAGCGACGACCCGTTGTCCAGCGAATGGCGCAAGGTCACCGAGGCGGTGTTCGTCTTCGTCGCCATCGACGGCAGTGGCCGCACGCGTTCGGTTCCTCGCCGCTGAACGGTGCCTGCGGTAAACTCGGTGGCAGGCACAAGGTCCAAGAGCCTACGTCAAACCAACGAGACAAGCGCATGGCTACCCCCAAGGTCGAAACGGAAAAACACGGCGAGCTGAACTGCTGGCGCATCACCAGCGACCACGCCGAACTGCTGGTCGCCCAGCAAGGTGCACAGGTGCTCAGCTATCAGCGCCTGGGCGAGCCGGCGCTGTTGTGGCTGAGCGACGAGGCCATCTTCAGGCAGGGCAAGTCCGTGCGCGCCGGGGTTCCAGTGTGCTGGCCCTGGTTTGGCAACCTGCAGCGCAATCCCCCTGCCGTGCAGGCCATGTTCCATGGCGAGCAAGCACCTGCCCACGGCCTGGTCCGCGGCCGCGACTGGCAGTTGCTGGGCATCGAGGGCGACGGCGATGCGCTGCGCATCGAGTTCAGCCTGCCCCAGGCCCAGGGCGACCTGCCCGACTGGCCGCACAACGTCGAGCTCAAGCTGCTGATCGAGCTGGGTGATCGGCTTACCCTCACCCTCACCAGTCACAACCTGGGCAACGATTGCGTGACCCTCAGCCAAGCGCTGCACAGCTACCTTGCGGTCAGCGATGTGCGCCAGGCCCGGGTCGAGGGTGTGGAGGGGCTGGACTATATCGAGACCCTGGCCGACTGGCAGCAGCGCCATCAGCAAGGTGCCCTGGCATTTACCGGTGAAACCGACCGTATTTACCTGCAGGCGCCGGAGCGCCTGTCAATCGTCGACCCGCACTGGAACCGGCGCATCACCTTGCAGGGCAGCGGCTCGCGCTCGGCGGTGATCTGGAACCCCTGGACCGATCGCGCCCGAGAACTGCCAGACATGGCGGACGATGGCTGGCAGCGGATGCTGTGCATCGAGACGGCCAATGTGTGGGATGACGTGGTGACGCTCAATCCTGGGGAAACGCATGCGCTGGGCGTGACGATCGGCAGCGAGGCGCTCTGATCCAGCAGTCCGGCACAAGCTACAGGTCCGCCTCTTCCACCACCCTCACCGTCCCCGCATCCAGCGCATAGGCCGCATCGGCCAGGTCATTGCTGACCTTTTCCACCTTGAGCGTGCCGCTGACCCATAGCGGGGTGTAGATGTCATCGATCTTCAAGCCCTTGGGGTATCTCACCAGCACCAGCTGGTTCGGCGGTGGCGGCGGCACGTGGATGCATGCGCCTGGGTAGGGCACCAGGAAGAACAGCGTGCTGTTGCCCCGGGCGTCGCTTTCAAGCGGCACCGGGTATCCACCCAGGCGGATCTGCTTGCCGTTCATGGCCGCCACGGTCCTGGCCGAGTACATGACCGCCGGCAGGCCCTTGCTCTGCTTCAGGCCGCCCTTGTCAGTGAAGGTGCCCATGGCCTCGGGGGAGTCATGGTCGATCTCGGGCATCTGCTCCAGCGCGCGCTGGTCCGACTTGGGCATGAGCTCCAGCCAGTCGGTTTCGGGTAGTTCGGCATGGGCCAGACTGCTGGCCAGCAGCAGGGGGATCAGAAATGCACGCATGAAAAATGCTCGGCAACACAGGAAGTTGCCGAGCATTCTAGCGTGCAATCAGCGTTTCCTGATGAGACCGTAGATCACCAGAAGCACGATGGCACCGATCAGGGCACCGAGGAAACCTGCGCCCTCACCGGCACGGTAGATGCCCAGCGCCTGGCCGCCGTAGGTGGCGGCCAGCGAGCCGGCGATACCCAGCAGGATGGTCATGATCCAGCCCATGCTGTCATCCCCAGGCTTGAGGAAACGAGCAAGCAGGCCGACGATGAGGCCGATGAAGATGGTTCCGATGATTCCCATGACTATCCCTCTGAATGGAAGTGGAACGTGCCAAAGCCTGGTTAGCGCTTTGCCGTACTGCCATTCAGAGGGCGCGGGACACGCAGAGGTTCAATCAGCCTGCGATCAGCCGTTCGACTTCGGCGATCCTCTGCTCGAGACTGGCCATGTCGGCGCAGCGCAGGGTGGCGTGACCAACCTTGCGCCCGGCCTTGAAGGCCTTGCCGTAGTGATGCAGGTGGCATTCGTCGATGGCCACGACCTTGTCCACCGCCGGCACTTCGCCAATGAAATTGAGCATGGCGCTCTCGCCGACCTTGGCGGTCGAGCCCAGCGGCAGCCCGGCAACGGCGCGCAAGTGGTTCTCGAACTGGCTGCATTCGCTGCCTTCGATGGTCCAGTGCCCGGAGTTGTGCACGCGCGGGGCGATTTCGTTGGCTTTCAGGCCGCCATCGACTTCGAAGAATTCGAACGCCATGACGCCAACGTAGTCCAACTGCTGGAGTACGCGGCCAGCGTAGTCTTCGGCCAAGGCCTGCAGCGGATGCGACTGGCTGGCCACCGACAGGCGCAGGATGCCGCCCTCGTGGGTGTTGTGCACCAACGGGTAGAAGCGGGTCTCGCCATCACGGGCGCGCACCGAGATCAGCGAGACTTCGCCGGTGAACGGCACGAAGCCTTCGAGCAGGCACGGCACGCTTCCCAGTTCGGCGAAGGTATCGACCACATCCTCAGGAGTGCGCAAGACCTTCTGTCCCTTGCCGTCATAGCCCAGGGTACGGGTCTTGAGCACGGCCGGCAGGCCGATGCTGGCCACGGCAGCGTCGAGCCCTTGCTGGGACTGGATGTCGGCGAACGCAGGGGTCGGGATCCCCAGGTCCTTGAACATGCTCTTCTCGAACCAGCGATCACGAGCGATGCGCAGGGCATCGGCGCTTGGATACACCGGCACGAACTGGGACAGGAAAGCCACGGTCTCGGCCGGGATACTCTCGAACTCGAAGGTGACCAGGTCGACCTGGTCAGCCAGCTGGCGCAAGTGCTCCTGGTCGCCGTAGCCGGCGCGCAGGTGATCGCCCAGGGGCGCTGCACAGGCGTCGGGCGCCGGGTCGAGGAAAGCGAAGCTCATGCCCAGCGGGGTGCCCGCCAGGGCCAGCATGCGGCCCAGCTGGCCGCCACCGATTACACCGATTTTCATGCTCTTGACCTCAGGCCTGACGCGGATCTGGATTGTCCAGGACGGTATCGGTCTGCTCAGTGCGGAACTGCTTGAGCGCTGCGTGATACTCGGGATACTTGGCGCCCAGGATGCTCGCCGAGAGCAACGCGGCGTTGATCGCGCCAGCGCGGCCGATGGCCAGGGTGGCAACCGGCACACCCGCCGGCATCTGCACGATCGACAGCAGCGAATCGACGCCCGACAGCATCGACGACTGCACCGGCACGCCCAGCACCGGGAGATGGGTCTTGGCAGCGCACATGCCTGGCAGGTGGGCAGCGCCGCCGGCACCGGCAATGATCACCTCGATGCCACGTGCGTCGGCCTCTTCGGCGTACTGGAACAGCAGGTCCGGGGTACGGTGGGCGGAAACCACCTTCACCTCGTAGGGGATGCCGAGTTTTTCCAGCATATCGGCGGTGTGGCTAAGGGTGGACCAATCGGACTTGGAGCCCATGATCACGCCAACCAGTGCACTCATCGTCGAGCCTCTTCGCTTGTGCGCCCGCGGGCGCGTCAAAAAACAACAAGCCACGCGGGACGACCGGCGTGGCTTGTTATGCTATTCGAGGTCGGACGAGCCGACCGAAGGCCGCGCAGTATAACGTAACGCGGTGCATTTAAGGCACCCCGGCGACCAAGTGTGCGGCCTTATTTTTCGGGGTCTTGGCTGACTTTTGGGTCAGCTGTGCCGGCAGTGTTGCCTTCGAGCTTGCGCCACAGCAAGCGCACGTTGGCCTTGCGCACCAGTGCGCAACGGTAGAGGCGGATTTCCAGCGGCACATGCCACTGGTTCTGGCCGCAGATCACCAGCTCGCCACGCTCGAGCTCGCCACGCAGCGACAGGCGTGGTACCCAGGCGATGCCCAGGCCTTCGAGCGCCATGCTCTTGAGGCTGTCGGCCATGGCGGTCTCGTAGACGGTGGTGTAGCGCAGGTTGCGCTGGCGCACCAGCAGGTTGACCGAGCGACCGAGAAAGGCCCCGGCACTGTAGGCCAGCAGCGGCACGCTGCCCTCGCCTTCGAGGTCGAACAACGCACGGCCCTCGGCATCGGCCGCACACACTGGCACCATCTCGGTGTGCCCCATGTGCAACGACGGGAAGATCTCCGCGTCCATCTGCAGGGCAGCATCCGGATCATAGAAGGCCAGCATGAGGTCGCAGCCACCTTCGCGCAGTGCATGCACGGCATCACCGACGTTGGTCGCCACCAGGCGGGTGGCCAGGTTCATGCCGTCGTTGCGCAACTGCGCCACCCACCGCGGGAAGAAGCCCAGGGCCAGGGAGTGCGCGGCGGCGACTTGGATCACCTCGCCTTGCCCGCCTTCCAAGTGATGAAGATGACGCAGAACTTCGCTCAACTGGTCGACAACAGTGCGCGAGGTGACGAGAAACAGTTGTCCAGCCTCGGTCAGTTCGATCGGCGTGCGGGAACGATTCACCAAGGTCAGCCCCAGGGCCGCTTCAAGGCTGCGGATGCGGCGACTGAAAGCCGGCTGGGTCACGAAGCGTCGCTCGGCCGCTTTGGAGAAACTGCGGGTGGCGGCCAGGGCACTGAAATCTTCCAGCCATTTGCTCTCGAGGTTCATTGCACTCTCCCGGCATGCACCAAAATGGAACACGCACGAATTTGGATTGGCGTCACATGAATCATTATGCCGTTTGTGCATAGGTTAGCGACTAACAGCATTGGCCGCAAAATTGGCTCAGGCCTAGCATTAGCGCCATTCCGGCATGTGCCGGGCCAAAACCGAGATGATATCCGTCATGTCCTCCGCTGCATCGTTCCGCGTCGAAAAAGACCTGCTTGGTACCCTTGAAGTCCCTGCCGATGCCTACTTCGGCATCCAGACTCTGCGCGCTGCCAACAACTTCCACCTCTCCGGTGTACCGCTGTCGCACTACCCCAAGCTGGTCGTGGCCCTGGCCATGGTCAAGCAGGCGGCTGCCGACGCCAACCGTGAGCTGGGCCACCTGAGCGATGCCAAGCATGCCGCGATCAGCGAGGCCTGTGCCCGCCTGATACGTGGCGACTACCACGAACAGTTCGTGGTCGACATGATCCAGGGCGGTGCTGGTACTTCCACCAACATGAACGCCAACGAAGTCATCGCCAACATCGCGCTGGAGGCCATGGGCCACCAGAAGGGCGAGTACCAGTACCTGCACCCCAACAACGACGTGAACATGGCGCAGTCGACCAACGACGCCTATCCGACCGCGATCCGCCTGGGCCTGCTGCTTGGTCACGATGCCTTGCTGGCCAGCCTCGACAGCCTGATCCAGGCCTTCGCCGCCAAGGGCCAGGAATTCGACCACGTACTGAAGATGGGCCGTACCCAGCTGCAGGACGCCGTGCCGATGACCCTGGGCCAGGAATTCCGCGCCTTCGCCACCACCATGACCGAAGACCTGAACCGCCTGCGTACCCTGGCACCCGAGCTGCTGACCGAGATCAACCTGGGCGGTACCGCCATCGGTACCGGCATCAACGCCGACCCGGGCTACCAGATGCTGGCCGTGCAGCGGCTCGCCCTGATCAGCGGCCAGCCGCTGGTTCCGGCCGCCGACCTGATCGAAGCCACTTCCGACATGGGCGCCTTCGTGCTGTTCTCGGGCATGCTCAAGCGTACCGCGGTCAAGCTGTCGAAGATCTGCAACGACCTGCGCCTGCTGTCCAGCGGCCCGCGCACCGGCATCAACGAGATCAACTTGCCGGCGCGCCAGCCGGGCAGCTCGATCATGCCAGGCAAGGTCAACCCGGTGATCCCGGAGGCCGTCAACCAGGTGGCCTTCGCCATCATGGGCAACGACCTGGCCCTGACTGTCGCCGCCGAAGGTGGCCAGTTGCAGCTCAACGTCATGGAGCCACTGATCGCCTACAAGATCTTCGACTCGATCCGCCTGCTGCAACGCGCCATGGACATGCTGCGCGAGCACTGCATCGTCGGCATCACCGCCAACGAACAGCGTTGCCGTGAACTGGTCGAGCACTCGATCGGCCTGGTCACCGCGCTGAACCCTTACATCGGCTACGAAAACGCCACCCGTATCGCCCGTATCGCCCTGGAAAGCGGCCGCGGCGTCCTGGAACTGGTGCGCGAGGAAGGCCTGCTGGACGAGGCGATGCTCAACGACATCCTGCGTCCGGAAAACATGATTGCTCCACGTCTGGTCCCGCTCAAGGCGTAACCGACGGTTGTAAACGCTCACCAGGTTTGAGGGACTAGACACCTCTCGACCTTTGAGGGCCCGAAGCGATGCTTCGGGCCCTTTTTTTTTCCAAGGCCAAGCCGGTCCCGCCCAGGGATGCCAACTGCCTTTGCGCCAATCCCTACAGACGCGCCCACCTTTGGTGCGTATAGTGCCCGCCCTTCTTCCGGGCCAGGCGCCATGTTGCCGCGCCCGGCAGACGTACACTTCATGCACTCAAAGCGGTGAACCACGCCGTTCGCCAGCGATTAAAGCGAGGAAAAATCCATGCTTGGAGTCATCAACGACTTCCTCTCGGGCAAGGTACTGATCGTGCTGATTGTCGGTCTGGGCAGCTATTTCACGATTCGCTCGCGTTTTGTCCAACTGCGTCACTTTACCCACATGTTCTCGGTCTTTCGCGACAGCCTGCGCAGCAGCAGCGATCAGCTGAGTTCTTTCCAGGCCTTGATGCTCAGCCTCGCCGGCCGGGTCGGCGCGGGCAACATCGCCGGGGTCGGGATCGCCGTGACCCTGGGTGGTCCAGGCGCCGTGTTCTGGATGTGGGTCACTGCGCTGGTGGGCATGTCCAGCAGCTTCTTCGAATGTACCCTCGGGCAGCTCTACAAGCGTTGCGACAGTGACGGACAATACCGTGGCGGCCCGTCGTTCTACATCCAGCATGGCCTGGGCAAGCGCTGGCTCGGCCTGGTCATGGCGTTTTTGCTGCTGGTGACCTTCGGCCTCGCCTTCAACGGCTTGCAGGCCCATGCGGTCACCCATTCGCTGAACAACGCCTTTGGCCTGTCCACCACCCACACCGGGATTGCCCTGGCCGTGCTGCTGGGCCTGGTGTTCGTAGGCGGCATCAAGCGCATCGCCGCCGTGGCCGACCTGCTGGTACCGATCAAGACCCTGGCCTATATCGCCGTCACCCTGTACGTCATCGTGCTGCAGTTCGACCAGGTGCCGGCCATGCTCATGACTATCGTCAGGAGCGCCTTCGGCCTGGACCAGGCGTTTGGCGGCCTGATTGGCGCTGCCATCGTCATGGGTGTGAAACGGGGCGTGTTCGCCAACGAAGCCGGCCTTGGCAGCGCGCCGAACGTCGCCGCCGTGGCCCAGGTGGAGCATCCCGTGGCCCAGGGCGTGGTCCAGGCGTTCAGCGTGTTCCTCGACACCTTCATCATCTGCACCTGCACGGCCCTGCTGATCCTGCTGTCGGGCTTCTACACGCCAGGCTTCGAAGGCGACGGCATCGCGCTGACCCAGAATTCCCTGGCGGCAGTGGTGGGTGACTGGGGCCGCATCTTCATCAGCGTCGCCCTGTCGCTGTTCGTGTTCACCTCGATCCTCTACAACTATTACCTTGGCGAGAGCAACCTGCGGTTCATGATCGGTGAAAACCGCATGGCGCTGATCGGTTTCCGCGCCTTGGTACTGGTGCTGATCCTCTGGGGTGCGATCGAGGACCTGGGCACGGTGTTCGCCTTTGCCGACATCACCATGACGATGCTTGCCTTCGTCAACCTGATCGCCCTTGCGCTGTTGTTCGGCATTGCCCTGCGCGTGCTGCGCGACTACGACCAGCAGCGTGCTGCGGGGATCCGGGTACCGGTGTTCGACCCGGCCAAGTTCCGCGACCTGGATCTGGACAAGCGCGCCTGGCCTGAGCGCGAAGAGCGCTGAAGTCCTCCTGGTTCCGCTAGGGGGTTACCAAATCCACCTTTCTCACGGATGAGGGGTGGCAGCCGTACGCGGGGTGAGAGACCGCAGACTTGGAACCCGGCCAGACCGACGCTTGCAGGCTTGAACGAGCGATCCTCGGGACAAGGCACACAACTTGCTGTTCAATGCACCCAGCCCATCGCCGGATGCCGAGCATGCTCTCCACCCACCTCACCACCCTCAATGCCGTTTCGTTGATCCTGCAGGTGTTCCAGGCACACAACGAGAGCGCCGAGAAGCTGCTGGCCGGCAGCGGCATTGCCCTGGCAGACCTGGGCCACGCTGATGTCCGGATCACCACCCAGCAGGAATTGCAGGTCTGCTCCAATGCCGTGGCGCAACGCGAGCACATCGGCCTGCAACTGGGTGTCCGCATGCACGTGTCGTGCTACGGTCTGCTCGGTTACGCCCTGCTCTCCAGTGCCACCTTAGGTGACGCCCTGCGCCTGGCGATGCGCTATCCAGCGTTGCTGGGCACCTTCTTCGAGTTGCAGCTGATCGACGATGGCCAGCGGGTCTGGCTCTGCGCCAGCGACTACCGGGAGGCGCCGCAACTGACGGCGTTCAACGCCGAGTTCTGCCTGCTTTCGCTGAAGGTCATCTGCGAGGACTTGATCGGACGTACGCTCCCCTTGCTAGGAGCACGCTTCGCGCACGATCGGCCGGGTTACCACGCCCTGTACGAAGATGCATTCCACTGTCCCCTGGCGTTCGGCGCCGAAGACACAGCCTTTGCCTTCGAGCGCCACTGGCTGGATGCACCGCTGCCGCTGGCCGATCCGATCACCCATCAGGCCATGAGCGAAAACTGTCGGCGGCTGAACAGGGAGTTCACCGGGCGCCAGGCCTGGCTGGAGCGGATTCGCCGCCTCATGCTCGAGCAGCTGGACGCCCCGCCGGGGCTCGAGGTGCTGGCGCAACAGATGAACTGTTCGTCACGCACCCTGCGCCGGCATTTGCAGGCCTTGGGCAGCAGCTACCAGCAACTGCTCGACGAGTTGCGCTTCGTACGGGCCAAGCAGCTGCTTGCCGATGAGCAGATCCCCATCTACCGGATAGCCGAGGCGCTGGGTTTCAGCGAGCCGGCAAGCTTCAGGCATGCTTTCCAGCGATGGAGCGGTGTAGCCCCGAGTCATTTCCGCATATGACTGCGATCACGCCTTTCAAAGCAGGAGCGGGGCCTATCAGGCCATCATGATTGGCCAGATAAATCCCCTTTTGGCCGTTTGCGTCGTTCTCCCGTTATCACTGAGGCCGTGACAATGAGCCAACGCCTGTCAGAAAAAGAGAGAACACCATCATGCTGACGATCTATTCCGACGACCACCGCCTGCACCACGGCAAATGCGAACTCATCGACGGGCGACTGATGCCGTGTTTCGAAATGCCGTCACGCGCCGACCACGTGCTGGACCAGGTCAAGCAGCGCAAGCTCGGCCTCGTACAGTCCCCGCAGGACTTCGGCCGCGCGCCATTGCTGCGGGTACACAGCGCCGAGTACCTGGACTTCTTCGAGGGCGCCTGGGCGCGATGGGCGCAGCGGGGGCATGAAGGCGACCTGCTACCCTACACGTGGCCGGCACGCACCTTGCGCCAGGTCAAACCCACCAGCCTGCATGGCGAGCTGGGCTACTACAGCTTCGATGCCGGGGCGCCGATTACCGCTGGCACCTGGCAAGCGGCCTATAGCGCTGCGCAGGTAGCGCTGACAGCCCAGGCAGCGATCGAGCAAGGCGCACATGCCGCCTTCGCACTCTGCCGTCCACCTGGGCACCACGCCGCAGCCGAGGTCATGGGTGGCTACTGCTACCTGAACAATGCCGCCATCGCCGCCCAGGCTTTTCTCGACCAAGGCCGTGGGAAAGTTGCCATCCTCGACGTCGACTACCACCACGGCAACGGCACCCAGGACATCTTCTACACCCGCAGCGATGTGTTCTTCGCCTCGATCCATGGCGACCCACAGGCCGAATTCCCGTTTTTCCTGGGCTATGCCGATGAACATGGCGAAGGGGATGGGGTGGGCTGCAACATCAACTACCCGTTACCGGCCGGCAGTGACTGGGCACGGTGGAGCCAGGCGCTCGACGACGCATGCCAGCGCATCGATGCCTATGCTCCGGATGTGCTGGTGATCTCCCTGGGCGTGGACACCTTCAAGGACGACCCGATCTCGCAGTTCCGCCTGGACAGCCCGGACTACCTGCAGATGGGCGAACGCATTGCCCGCCTGGGCAAGCCCACGCTGTTCGTCATGGAAGGCGGCTACGCCGTGGAAGAAATCGGCATCAATGCGGTCAACGTGCTGGAAGGCTTCCAGCGCGCCCAACCAGGAGCCTTGGCATGACCCCACTCAAGCACCTGCTCGCCCCGCTGCTGTGTGCCGGCCTTGCCGCAAGCCTTCCGGCCAGCGCTGAACAGCGTACCCTGCGGGTCTACAACTGGTTCGACTACATCACCCCACAGGCCCTTGCCGATTTCCGGGAAGAGAGCCAGGTCAAGCTGGTCTACGATATCTTCGACACCAACGAAGCACTGGAAGCGAAGCTGCTGACCGGCAATTCCGGCTACGACGTGGTGGTGCCGTCCAATGTGTTCCTGGCCAAACAGATCGAGGCCGGGGTGTTCCAGCCCCTGGACCGCAGCAAGTTGCCCAACTGGCAGCACCTGGATCCCTCGCTGATGAAGCTGATCGAAGCCAATGACCCAGGCAACCGTTTCGCCGTGCCGTACATGTACGGCACCGTGCTGATCGGCTTCAACCCGGCCAAGGTCAAGGCCGCGCTCGGCGACCATGCGCCGGTCGACAGCTGGGACCTGATCTTCAAGGAAGAGAACATTGCCAAGCTCAAGCAGTGCGGCGTTGCCCTGCTCGACTCGCCTTCGGAGATCCTGCCGCTGGCCCTGCAGTACCTGGGCCTGCCTCCCAACAGCGACAACCCGGCCGACTACAAGAAGGCCGAAGCGCTGCTCTCGAAGATTCGCCCCCACATCACCTACTTCCACTCTTCCAAGTACATGGCCGATATCGCCAATGGCGACATCTGCGTGGCGGTTGGCTACTCGGGCAGTTTCTCCCAGGCGGCCAACCGCGCTCGCGAGGCCAGGAACGGTGTGGTCGTCGACATGCGCCTGCCCAAGGAAGGCGCGCCCATCTGGTTCGACATGCTGGCGATTCCCAAGGGCGCGGCCAATCCCGATGACGCCCATGCTTTCATCAACTACCTGCTGCGTCCCGAAGTGATCGCGCCGATCAGCGACTTCGTCGGGTATCCCAATCCGAACAAGGACGCCACCGACAAAGTGGCCCCGGCCATTCGGGATAACCCCAATCTGTACCCGAACGCAGAAGCCATGACCCGCCTGTATACACTCAAGCCCCTTACCCGGAACGCGGAACGAGCACGGACCCGAGCCTGGACCAAGATCAAGTCGGGGACCTAGCGCCAGGCCTTGCGCAGGCGCATCAAGGCATTGGCAATCTCGGCCTCGCCCACCGCGGCGAAGCCGAGCACCAGCCCTGCCCGCTTGTCCACAGGCGTTTCGCAGTCATCCAGCCAGTAACCGCTCAGCGGATTGACCTCGACACCAACCGCTTCCGCCCTGGCAACCAGATCCTGCTCCCGGTCCTGGTTATCCACATCCACCTTCACATGCAGTCCGGCGTCGACCGCGGGCATATTGCCCAGCCCGGAGATATCCACAGGCCACCCGGCCTTGAGCACATTGCGCCGGCTCAATGCAGCACGCCGCATGCGGCGGATGTGCCGCTGGAAATGTCCCTGGGCCATGAACTGTGCCATGACGTGCTGGGTACTGACTTCCGAATGCCTGTCCGCGAGCGCGCGACCTTGGGAGAACGGTTGGACCAGGGACATCGGCAGTACCAAGTAACCCAGGCGCAGCGCAGGGAAAGCAATCTTGCCGAAGGTGCCGACATAGATCACTCGCCCTGCACGGTCCAGCGCCGCGAGGGGCGCCAGCGGAGCGCCGGTGTAACGATATTCGCCATCGTAGTCGTCCTCGATGATCCAGCCATCGCCTCGCTCGGCCCAGGCCAGCAGTGACAAGCGCCGCGCCAGGCTCATGGTCACACCGGTCGGGTACTGATGTGCCGGCGTGACATAGACCAGACGGCAATGCTCGAGGTCTGCAAGTCGCCCACAGTCGAAACCCTCGTTATCCACAGGCACGCCTACTACTTGCGCGCCCGCCATCGCCAATGCATTTCCCGCCGCTCGATAGCCTGGATTCTCGACAGCCACCTTGTCACCCGGGGACAACAGCACTTGTGCACAAAGGCTGATTGCCTGTTGCGCGCCGCTGGTGATCACAATTTGCTCAGCCGTACAGGCGAGTCCTCTCGATCCTCGCATGTAGGCGGCGATCAGCTCGCGCAGCTGGAACTCTCCAGCCGGATCACCGTAGCCCAGGTGCGCCGGATCCGGATTGCGCCAGAAACCCGCCTGCAGCTTGGCCCAGACCTGGAAAGGAAACAGGTCGAATGCCGGGACTCCCACTCGAAATGCCCGAGGTACTCCGCTTTTGGGCAGCGGTAAATGATGACTTTTCAGGCGCTCGACAGGTCCGCTCAAGGCCCCCTTACTGGATAAAATCCCAGTAAATACTGAGGGAAATGTGGATAACCCTGTGGACAAACCCAGGGATAACCCTGTGGGCAGTTGTGTGGATAGTTTCGGAAGCTGGCTGACATAAGTACCGTCGCCGACTCGGCTTTCGAGATAGCCCTCGGCATACAATTGGTCGTAGGCGCGCACCACGGTATTGCG
>JAQZAY010000375.1 GCA_029239415.1 Pseudomonas sp.
CGACGGTCAGGACATCGCCCACGTCAGCCAGGCCAGCCTGCGCGCGCAGATCGGCATGATCACCCAGGACACGTCGCTGCTGCACCGCTCGATCCGCGACAACCTGCTCTATGGCCGCCCCGATGCCACCGAGGAAGAAGTCTGGAATGCGGTCTGCGGCGCGCGTGCCGATGATTTCATCACCCAGCTGACCGACGCCCAGGGCCGCACCGGCTTCGAGGCGCAGGTCGGGGAGCGCGGGGTCAAGCTCTCGGGCGGCCAGCGCCAGCGCATCGCCATCGCCCGCGTGCTGCTCAAGAACGCGCCGATCCTGATCATGGACGAAGCCACCTCGGCACTCGACTCCGAGGTGGAGGCCGCCATCCAGGAAAGCCTCGAGACCCTGATGCAGGGCAAGACCGTGATCGCCATTGCCCACCGCCTCTCGACCATCGCCCGCATGGACCGGCTGGTGGTGCTGGACAAGGGACGCATCGCCGAGACCGGCAGCCACAGCGAGCTGCTGGCCCGGCAGGGACTGTATGCACGGTTGTGGCATCACCAGACCGGCGGCTTCGTCGGGGTGGATTGAACGCCGCCCCGCTCTACGCCTTACGGTAGGGCAATGCGGCCCACGCCTCTTCGGCGTAGGCCCTGACGCCCGCCCGCTCCTGCTGCAGGAACTCTTCCACCGCCCGGCGCAAGCCGGGGTGCAGGAGGTAGTGCCAGGAGCGCGTCAGCACCGGCTCGAATCCCCGGATCAACTTGTGCTCGCCCTGGGCGCCGGCGTCGAAGCGCTGCAGTCCCTCGGCGATGGCATAGTCCATGCCCTGGTAGAAACAGGTCTCGAAATGCAGCCGGTCGAACTCATCCAGGCAACCCCAATAGCGCCCGTAGAGGCTGTCGCCGCCGACCAGGCTGAGCGCCATGGCGACCTCGCGGCCGCCCTGCACCGCCATGACCACGCGCAATGAATCGGGCATGCGCTCGGCCAGCAGGCTGAAGAACTCCCGGGTCAGGTACGGTGCCCGGCGGCGTACCGCGTAGGTGTTGGCGTAGCAGGAATAGACGAAGTCCCACTGCGCCTCGCTGAGCTGGTGCCCGTGATACCAGCGGAACTCCATGCCATGTCCCGCCACCTGCTCGCGCTCCTTGCGCATCTGCTTGCGCTTGCGTGAGCTGAGGGTATCGAGGAAGTCCTGGAAGTCCCGGTAGCCACGGTTGCGCCAGTGGAACTGGCAGCCCAGGCGCTCCATCCAGCCCGGCAGCTGGCCGATCTGTTCATCCAGCGCGTGGTCGGTGAAGTTCAGGTGGGCGCCCGACAGATCGCCTCGCACCAGGTATTCGGGAATGGCCTGCAACAAGAGCAAGGCATCGGCCGGCTCGACGGCCAGCAGGCGCGGGCCGGTGACCGGGCTGAACGGCACGGCGCCCAGCAACTTGGGGTAGTAGGCGATACCGGCGCGCTCACAGGCATCGGCCCAGCCGTGGTCGAACACGTATTCGCCAAACGAATGCCACTTGCGATAGCCCGGCAGGGCCGCGCGCAGCTGCCCGTCGCGCTCGAGCAGCAGGTGCTCGCTGGCCCAGCCCGTGCCGGGCCCGAGGCTGCCGCTGTCTTCCAGCGCGCTGAGAAAGGCATGCCGTAGAAAAGGCTGGCCCGCGGGGACCAAGGCGTCCCATGAAGCGGCCGGCAGGTCGCGCAAGTGGGCAATGCTCTGCAAGGTAGTCACGGTGTCGACTCATCTCGTAGGGGATTTCAGTGTCCCAGAAAAACCTTGAAACGCCCACCGTAGAGCAGGGTGGCACTTAACAACAGTGCCACTGAATAGACATGATTCTGTAATACCCCCTCGCAATACTTGCGCCTGTTTTCGGGAACCCAAGAACCTGTCTAGCCAGGCCTTTCCGTAGACATGCCAACACGGGGCGGGCACGAGCCTCCCCGATTTTTTTTCAAGAGGGAGAACCTTATGCGTCTTGTTTCTACACTAACCGGAGCGAGCCTGTGCACCGGCATGATGCTGGCTCTGAGTGCTCCGGCCAGTGCTGCGGTCGACGCCAAGCTGCTCGAGATGCTCCGCGCCAATGGCTCGATCAACCAGGCGCAGTACAGCGAATTGCAAGCGGACCTGGCGAACGAGACCCAGGAAAAGGCCGCCCAGAAGGCGCAGTCCGAGCGCCTGAGTTCCTTTGAATCAAAACTGGCATGGGCCGCCAAGACCCAGATGAAGGGTGACCTGCGCCTGCGTCACGAGGACGTCGACGCCGACGGCCCGACCAACTCCAGCAGCCGCGACCAGGACCGCCAGCGCATCCGGGCCCGCTTTGGCCTCTACAGCGAGATCAACCCGCAGGTCGACGCCGGTATCCGCGTGGCCACCGGCAGCAGCAGCGATGCACGCTCGACCAACCAGAGCATGGACAACTACTTCGACAAGAAGCAGCTATGGCTCGACCTCGCCTACATCGACTACCACCCCACTGCCCTGCCCAACCTGCACCTGATCGGCGGCAAGATGAGCCAGCCATGGGTCAGCATGGGCGATGTGATCTGGGACAGCGACATCAACCCAGAAGGCTTCGCCACCACCTACAAGACCGACCTGGGCGGCGCCGAGCTGTTCGGTAGCGCGGGCTACTTCGTGCTCAAGGACAACGTCGACGGCGACGGCGTGCAGTTCCGCCACGACCTGCGCCTGTACAGCGGCCAGCTGGGTGCGCGTTTCGCGCCGACCGACAACCTCAAGGTCACGCTGGGCGGCAGCCTCTACAGCTATGACAATGACAAGGACAGCGAAGCGCTGGCAGTCAACGGCAACACCACCAACGAGTTCACCCTGTACGAAGGCTTCGGCCAGATCGACCTGACCGGCCTGGTGGTCCCGCTGTCGGCCTACGGCCAGTACGTAGTCAACGGCGAGACCGACAGCAACCAGGACACTGCCTGGCTGGCCGGCCTGAAGACCAGGCTGGGTGCCTTCAGCCTCGACTACAACTACCGCGACGTGCAGCGCAACGCGGTGGTCGGTGCCTTCACCGACTCGGACTTCGCCAACGGCTTCACCGCCTCGCGTGGCCACAAGGTCAAGGTCGGCTACGAGATCGACAAGAACTTCTCGGTGGGCGCAGCCTACCTGATGGCCAAGTCGGATGCCTCGAACCCTCCGACCAGCGATGCGAACATCGACACGTTCCAGCTGGACCTGGAAGCCAAGTTCTGAGTTGATGCCATGGCGGCAAGCAAAAGGGGCGCTGATCGGATCAGCGCCCCTTTTGCTTGCCTGTCGCAGGTTCGACTACCGCTTGCGCAGGATCACGCTGCCGATCGAATAGCCGGCGCCGAACGAGCTGAGCACTCCAAACGCACCCGGGGGCAGGTCATCCTGGTAGCTGTGCAGCGCGATCACCGACCCAGCCGAGCTGGTGTTGGCATACCGGTCCAGGATCACCGGTGCCTCTTCATCGAGCGCATCGCGCCCGAGCAGTTTCTTGACGATCAGCTGGTTCATGCTCAGGTTCGCCTGGTGCAGCCAGAAGCGCTTCACCTGGGCGATATCGATCTGGTTCTGCGCCAGGTGCTGGCCAATGAGTTCGGCGACCATGGGGCAGACCTCACGGAATACCTTGCGCCCTTCCTGCACGAACAACTTGTCCTCGGCATCGATCCCCTCCTCGCTCGCGCGATTGAGGAAGCCGAAGTTGTTGCGGATATTGTTGGAGAACTGGGTCAGCAACCGGGTGCTGAGGATATCG
>JAQZAY010000376.1 GCA_029239415.1 Pseudomonas sp.
GACGTCCACAGCCTGGCCGACCTCAAGGGCAAGACCTTCGCCTTCGGCTCGATCTCCTCGACCTCGGGCAGCCTGATGCCGCGCTACTTCATGCTCAAGCACGACCACATCAAACCTGAGGGCTACTTCAGCCGCATCGCCTACTCCGGCGCCCACGACGCCACCGCCGCCTGGGTGCAGGCCGGCAAGGTCGATGCCGGGGTGCTCAACTCCAGTGTCTGGGACAAGCTGGTCGCCTCGGGCAAGGTCGATATCGACAAGGTCAAGGTGTTCGCCACCACGCCGACCTACTTCGACTACAACTGGACCGTACGCGGCAGCCTGGACCCGGCCCTCAAGGACAAGATCAAGGCCGCCTTCCTCGCCCTCGACCCGGCCAAGCCGGAGCAGAAGGCGATCCTGGACCTGCAGGCGGCCAGCCGCTTCATCGAGACGCGCCCCGAGAACTACGACGGCATCGAGCAGGCCGCGCGTGCCGCCGAGTTGCTCAAGTGAGCATCCACCTGCGCGGGGCCGGCCTGCGCCATGGCCAGGTCGAAGCCCTGCGCGGCGTGGAACTGCGCATCGAAGCGGGGGAGCGGGTCGCCATCATTGGCCCGTCCGGTGCAGGCAAGTCCAGCCTGCTGCACGCGATGGGCAGCGCCACGCGCTTGAGCGCAGGTCAGGTGGAGGTGCTGGGTGAAAACCCCTGGGCCTTGTCCAGCCGTGCCCGGCAACGGCTGCGCGCGCGCATCGGGCTGGTGCACCAGGCACCGCCGTTGCCGCCGCGCCAGCGGGTGGTCACGGCCGTCCTGGCTGGACGCCTGGGGCAATGGAGCAGCCTGCGTGGCCTGCTCAGCCTGCTGTACCCCACCGATGTCCCCGGCGCCCGCCAGGCGCTCGCCGAGCTGGGCCTGGCCGACAAGCTGTTCGTCCAGTGCGGCCAGCTGTCGGGCGGGCAGTTGCAGCGCGTGGGCATCGCCCGCGCCTTGTATCAACGCCCGGCGCTGCTACTGGCCGACGAGCCGGTCTCGGCCATGGATCCGGTGCTGGCCACCCACAGCCTGGCGCTGCTCAATCGGCAAGCCGAGGCTCACGGCATGACCTTGGTCGCCAGCCTGCATGCGGTCGACCTGGCCGTGGCGCATTTTCCGCGCATCGTCGGTATCCGCGCCGGGCAGGTAGCGTTCGACTGCCCGGCCGGCGCCGTCACCGATGCGTTGCTGGAAGGGTTGTACGCCAATGAACAGCTGACCTCGCCGCTGCGTTCGGGCCCCCCGCCAGGCGTGCAGATGCCACGATGCTGACGGCCAACCCGCGTGATCCCGCGGCATTGCCGCGCCTGTTGCTGATAGCGGTGGCCCTGCTGGTGCTATGGCCCGGGGTGCACCTGAGCGAGTTGAACCCGGCCGTGCTGTGGCAGGCCGACAACCGTCAGCAGATGGCCGTGTTCGTCGGCGCCTTCTGGCCACCGGCCCATGATTCGGAGTTCCTGACGCTGTTGCTCGACGCCACCGTGCAGACACTGGCCGTCGCCACGGCCGGGCTGTGCCTGGCGCTGGTGCCGGCCATTCCCGCCAGCCTGCTGGCCAGCCGTGCCCTGTCGTTGAGCGCGGCCTCCCGCGGCGGCCGGCCCATGTTGTTGGCGCAGCTGGCACGCTGGCCAGTGCGCGGGCTGCTGATCTTCCTGCGCAGCGTGCCGGAGATCGTCTGGGCGCTGTTGTTCGTGCGCGCCGTAGGGCTGGGGCCGACGGCCGGGGTGCTGGCCATCGCCATCACCTACAGCGGCATGCTCGGCAAGGTCTACGCCGAGATCTTCGAGTCGGTCGATCAGCGCCCGGCCCATGCCTTGCTGCAGGCCGGCAGCGGCCGCCTGCTCGCCTTCTGCTACGGCATCCTGCCCAGCGCCATGGCCGAGCTGGTGTCCTACACGGTCTATCGCTGGGAATGCGCGGTGCGCGCCTCAGTGGTCATGGGCTTCGTCGGTGCCGGTGGACTGGGCCAGCAGATCGACCTGTCGATGCGCATGTTCGACGGTGCGCAGGTGGCCAGCATGCTGTTGGCATTCCTCGTGCTGGTGATGCTGGCCGACGGCTTGAGCCGGTTGCTGCGTCGGAGGCTGACATGAGCCGGATGATCAATGGGCTGCTGCTGGTGGCGATCCTGGCCGCGATGCTGGCGTCGTTCGGCTATCTGGGCCTGGACCTGCCGGCGCTGATCGGCGACGGGGGCCTGGGCCAGATGGCCGATTACGCGGGGCGCTTTGCCCACCCGGACCTTTCGGCCGCCGCACTGCGCGCCGTCGCCCACGGCGCCTTGGAGACCTTGGCCATGTCCGGGCTCGGCACGCTGCTGGCCGTGATCATCGGCGTGCTGCTGGCGCTGCCGGCGGCGGGACGCTTCGGTTGGCCCCTGCAGGGCGCGGCGCGCCTGCTGCTCAACGCCTTGCGCGCCATCCCCGAACTGGTCTGGGCGGCGTTGACCGTGCTGGCGGCCGGGTTGGGCCCGAATGCCGGCACCCTGGCCCTGGCGCTGCACACGGCGGGCGTGCTCGGGCGGCTGTTCGCCGAGTCGCTGGAGAACGCCCCGGTCGAGCCGGCCCGGGCCATTCGCCAGCAGGGCGGTGGGCAGCTCGTGGCGTTCTGCTATGGCACCTTGCCCAACCTCTGGCCGCAATGGCTGGCCTACAGCCTGTACCGCTGGGAGAACAACATCCGCATGGCCAGCGTGCTGGGCTTCGTCGGTGCCGGTGGGCTGGGGCAGATGCTCTACACCACCTTGAGCCTGTTCCAGGAAGCCCAGGCCAGCACGGTGATCCTGGCCATGCTGGCGCTGGTGGTGCTGGTCGATGCCTTCAGTGGCTGGTTGCGTCAGCGGTACGTTCGGGCGTGAGGACCGGCGCCTGCTCCGCCATGTCCACGTGCTGGGCTTCGCGCTGCATCGATTCGAGGTTGCGCTCGATGGTCTCGCAGATGGTGTCCATCGGGATCTGATGCTCGCTGGCGCGGAATGGACTCTGCAGGTCGGTGCCGATCCGCTCGATGGCCAGCAGCATGAAGCCCACCACCGTGGAGGCCAGCGGCGTGAACCAACCCAGGGACTCCACCAGGCCGACCGGCACGATCAGGCAGAACAGGCTGATGAACAGCCGTGGGAAGTACACGTACGGGTAGGGCAGGGGCGTGTTGGCGATGCGCTCCATGCCACCCTGGGCATTGGACAGGTCGACCAGCGTCGACTCCAGGCGCGCCAGGCGAATACTGTCCACCCGGCCTGCCTGGTACTCCTTGGCCAGTAGCGTGGCCGAGCCGCTGAGAATGTCGTTGGCAAAGTTGTTCGAGCTGTTGCGGCGATCGAATTCCGCGGGCGGAATGAAGGCCACCAGTTCAGGGGGGCAGGGCTCGCGACGCAGGTGCGCGGCCAGACAGTTGACGTAGGCCACGTGCCGACGCAGCAGGGTCGCCTTGACCGGGTTGGTGCCGTCTGCGTCGTTGTCGATCAGCGTCAGCACCTGGCGCGCGAAACTGCGCGAGCTGTTCACCAGGGCGCCCCACAGCGTGCGCGCTTCCCACCAGCGGTTGTAGGCGCTGCTGTTGCGAAAGCTGACCAGCACCACCAGGGCCGAGCCGAGCAGCGTCAGCGGAATCAGCGGCAGGGAGAACTTGCTGTCGAAGAACAGCATGAAGTCGATGGTGACCAGGATGTCCCAGATCAGCAGCCAGAACAGCGACCAGCCGATGTAGCCGATCGTCTTC
>JAQZAY010000041.1 GCA_029239415.1 Pseudomonas sp.
CGACGAGCTGGAAACCGTCATCCTGTCGGTTGACCCAGAGCGCGAGCGCATCTCCCTGGGCATCAAGCAGCTGGAAGACGATCCGTTCTCCAACTTCGTTGCTGTCAACGACAAGGGCGCTATCGTAAAAGGTACCGTCAAGGAAGTTGACGCCAAGGGCGCCATCATCACCCTGGCCGACGACATCGAAGCCACTCTGAAAGCTTCCGAAATCAGCCGTGACCGCGTTGAAGACGCGCGTAACGTCCTGAAGGAAGGCGAAGAGATCGAAGCCAAGATCATCAGCGTCGACCGCAAGAGCCGTGTCATCAGCCTGTCCATCAAGTCGAAGGACGATGCTGAAGAGCGCGAAGCCATCCAGAGCCTGAAAGACGCTCCGGAAGCTGCCGCCGACACCACCATGGCTGCGCTGCTGCGCCAGGCTATGGCCAAACAGAACTAAGTTCTGATTGGAAGAAAAAGGGCGACTTCGGTCGCCCTTTTTCATGCCTGCGATTCAGCCCGGTCCCTTGCCTGTCATGTCCGCAGCTTAAGATCCACTTCGCCGGGAAAGCCGCAACTTCAATACCCGTCATCTTGAATATTTCAATCAAGTCAAGACTCACTCTGTTCAAATCCCCCCGAGCGTGCTACAAACAATCAGAGCAATGATCTAGCTGCTTGATAAAGAAGGGAAAAATATGACGAAGTCGGAGCTGATCGAACGTATTGTCACCCATCAAGGGCTTCTCTCGTCCAAGGACGTCGAGCTGGCCATCAAGACCATGCTTGAACAGATGTCGCAATGCCTCGCCACTGGCGATCGCATCGAGATCCGTGGTTTCGGCAGCTTTTCCCTGCACTACCGTGCCCCTCGCGTAGGGCGCAACCCAAAGACCGGTCAGTCCGTCAGCCTCGACGGCAAGTTCGTGCCGCACTTCAAGCCAGGCAAGGAACTGCGCGACCGGGTCAACGAAGAAGATGAACACGAAGTTACCTGAACACGGGGGAACGTCCCATGCGTCACCTTAAGCGCGTCCTCGTGGCGTTGTTCGTACTCGCGCTCGCGGCACTGGTGCTGTTCTTCGTGCTCGAGAACCAGCAGGCCGTCGGCCTCGTCATGTTCGGCTGGACGGCCCCCGTGGTGCCCGTCGCGGTGCCGGTCGTCGCTGCGCTGCTGATCGGGCTGGCGATCGGCCCGCTGCTAGGCGCCTACGCCGTACTGCGCAACAGGCGTCGGATGCGAAGCCGCACCGCGTAGCACTTGGGTTGCAGTCCGGAGTAGTGCCAGGGTATCGGCAAGCCTTACAGGGTGAAGTCGCCTTCAGCCGCCAGCTCGCTCAGCGGGCGGCGCGTGCTGGGCACCTCGCGGGCCTGCAGGCCTTCTGCCAGGCTGGCCTTGTCGCCCAGCTTGCCGATCGCGATCATCGCGTGCAGTGCGTACCCTTCGGGAATCTTCAATGCCTGGCGCGCCAGGGCCTGGTCGAAACCGGCCATGCCGTGGGTGTGCCAGCCGCTCAGGCTTGCCTGCAACGCCAGGTGGCCCCAGGCCGACCCAGTGTCGAAGGTGTGCCACAGCGCTGGAGATTCTTCGCTGGCGCCAGGGGCAGTGAAGGTGGTCTTGGACATGATCAGTACCAGCGCCGAGGCCTGCTGGGCCCAGCTGCGGTTGAACGGGTTGAGCAATTCCAGGTAGCGCTCCCAGTTCGGCGTATCGCGACGGGCATAGAGAAAGCGCCATGGCTGGGAGTTGTAGGCCGAGGGCGCCCAGCGCGCAGCTTCGAGGAAGCCAAGCAGCGTTTCCTGGCTGATCGGCTCGGCGCTGAAGGCACGAGGCGACCAGCGGTTGATGAACTGTTCGTGGATGGCGTATGCGGCAACGCGCGGATTGGCGCTCATGTCTGCTCCTGCATAGGGAAGGGAAGGATCGCGGCCTACGCTACTGTGTCAGGCCGGCACTGACAAGCGGCCTGGTATTGGGCGCAGACAGGGCCTAGACTGGCGCCGCCACGCCCAGGCGTACCGATTCGTACAGGAACACCGCTTGATGATTGCCGACCCTACGCCCTTCTGGAAGCACAAGACCCTCGAACAACTCACCCCGCACGAGTGGGAGTCGCTGTGCGATGGCTGTGGCTTGTGCTGCCTGCAGAAGCTCGAGGATGAAGATGACAACAGCGTCTATTACACGCGCATTGCCTGCAAGCTGCTGGACCTGACCAGCTGCCAATGCAGTGATTACCCAGGACGCTTCAAGCAGGTGCCCGACTGCATTCAGCTTACGCCGGGCAAGGCCGACCAATTCAGATGGCTGCCGGCTACTTGCGGTTATCGCCTGGTCAGCGAGGGGCAGGACCTGCCGAGCTGGCATCACCTGGTGTGCGGTGATCGCCAGCAGGTGCACGAGCAGCGCATCTCCCGGTCCGGGCGCATGCTCAGTGAGCACGAGGTGGCCGAGGACGACTGGGAAGACCATTTGATCTTCCGCGCCGGTTGAGTCGCCCCGGCTGCACTGGATGCTAGAGCTTTGGCGTGCTGAGCGAAGTGTTGCCGGTAACCGTGGCGGTCTGGGTCGCGGCGTCGGCATTGGCCTTGAGCAAGGCCAGGTCGGCCGCGCTGCGCTCGACATCGCCACGAAGGCTGTCAAGCTCGCTGCGGTGACGTTGCAACCACGACTTGGCCGCGCATTGGCCGCGTACGCCGCGCACCAGCGCCAGGCCGCCGACCACTGCCTGCAGGATCCCCACGACGCCGCCGCGGCGCACGCCCTTGGCGAGCATCAACGCGCCACCGGCAAGGGAGCCCGCGCGTTCCAGGCCATGCACATTATGTTCGCTCGAAGGCGTCGAGTGATTGGAGATAAGCGTGGGTTTCTCAAACATGATGATTCTCCGGTAAGGGCGATGGTTATCAGCAGACTGGCGCCCTAGCCCAAGTGTTCATTCCACTTACTTGAATTTCGGCCCGGAGCGCGTATTGAGGCCTTTGGCCAGGCGATCGTAGAGCACCACGTTGACCGTGGCGGCAAGGTTCATGCAGCCCTGGGTCGGGATATAGATGGTCTCTTCGCACCAGGCGCGAACGTCGGCATCGAGCGAGCCGTCTTCAGGGCCGAAGATATAGATGGCGCGGTCAGGGTGGGTGTATTCGGGCAGCGGCCGGGCACCGTCGACCAGCTCGACGGCGACCGGCGTGCAACCCAGGGGGATGATCCGCTGCAGGTCATCGATCCCGATCAGCGGGATATCGTAGTGCACGCGCTTGGTGTCGGTGACAAAGTCGCGGGCCCGCTCGTAGCGCTTGCCGGTGTAGAACACCGAGTTGACGCCGTAGCAGCCCGCCGCGCGCATGACCGAACCGACGTTCTCGGCCGACTTGGGGTTGGACAGACCAATGCAGCTATAGCGTTTGTTCGCCACGTTCGATGCGCCTTCGCAAAAAAAGAACGTGATTATACGCCAATCGGCTCAATCCTTTTTCAGCAGCCCCGCCAGCCCCGCGAATGGGTTGTGGGTCGCCTTGGCGATGCTGGGCGTGCTCAGCGAGCCTTCGCTGAAGTACTGCTGGTCGGTGTAGCGCGAGTGTTCGTTGTCGTGGCAGTACAGGCACAGCAGCTCCCAGTTGGAACCGTCCTGCGGATTGTTGTCGTGATTGTGGTCGCGATGATGCACCGTCAGTTCGCTCAGGCGCTTGCCGGCGAACTCCCGGGCGCAGCGGCCGCACACGTGCGGGTACATCTTCAGGGCCTTGTCGCGATAGCCCATTTCCTTGTCGCGCTTGGCATCGGCGAGGATGCGGTCGAGGCGGGCGGTAGCGGCGGCGTTGGAGGCCGAACTCATGGGGAATTACCTTTTTCTGGTCTGGCTGATGACGGTTATGACGTTGAGTCTAGCGCGCCGTGGTGCACGTCGAACAGGCAAAAGCGCGCGGTTGCGGGTAGTCTGTGCAGACGTATCCGACAGGAGGCCGCGCATGCCCCTAGCGATTCTCGTCGCGCTGCTGCTGGCCGGGCTGCAACCGGCGCACTCAGCCGAACTGCAGCCGCGCAGCATTGGTCCCGTGCCCGGGGCGCCCGGCACGGCCACGCCGACGCCCTATCCGCAGATCACCCCTGGCACACCGCCACGGACCGGTGACAGCAAGCCCGGGGCACCATTGCTGCCGCCAATCCCCGTGCCCGGCCCACCGCGCGACCAGCCCTTGCCGGGGCTGCAGCACGAGCAGCCCAAGCCAAGGCCGAAGCCGCAGTAGGAGCGGCTTGCCCGTGGTCAGGGGAAAGCTCGATTGCGCCAGTTGCGGTGGCTTCAGAGCACCTCCAGCTCGTTGAACACGAATGCGTATTCCAATGCCACGTCGCGCAGGCCCTGGTACCGCCCGCTCATGCCGCCATGCCCGGCGCCCATCTCGGTCTTGAGCAGCAGCAGGTTGTCGTCGGTCTTGCGCGTACGCAACCGCGCCACCCACTTGGCCGCTTCCCAGTACTGCACGCGGCTGTCGTTATAGCCCGCGACCACCAGTATCGGCGGATAGGCCTGCGCCTTGACGTTCTCGTAGGGGGCATAGGCCTTGATGCGCTGGTAGACCTCGGGCTCCTGCGGGTTACCCCATTCGTCATACTCGGTGACGGTAAGCGGCAATTCAGGGTCGAGCATGGTGTTGAGCACATCGACGAACGGCACTTCGGCGATCGCCGCGCCGAACAGCTCCGGGCGCTGGTTGAGCACGGCGCCGATCAACAGGCCGCCGGCGCTGCCGCCACTGATGGCCAGGCGATCGGCGGTGGTGATGCCCTCGGCGATCAGGTGCTCGGCGCAGGCGATGAAGTCATCGAAGGTGTTCTGCTTGTGCTCCTGCTTGCCGGCGCGGTACCAGGCCTCGCCCAACTCGCCACCCCCGCGCACATGGGCGATGGCAAAGCCCACGCCGCGCTCGAGCAGGCTCAGCCGGGCATGCGAGAACCACGGGTCGAGGCTCTCGCCATAGGCACCGTAGCCGTAGAGGTACAGCGGGACCGGGCGATCCAGGTCGCCGCGTCGGCGTACCAGGCTGATCGGCACCTGGGTGCCGTCACCCGCGGTCGCCCACACACGCTGGCTGACGTAGTCGTCGGCATCGAAGGCACCCAGGACCGGGGTCTGCTTGAGCACTTGCTGGGCGCCGCTGGGCAGGTCCAGCTGGCGTACCTGTGCGGGGCGGTTCAGCGATTCGTAGCGCAGGCGGATGCGCGTGCTGGAAAACTCCAGGCTGTCCTGCACGTAGAGGCTGTACGCCGCGTCCGGCAGTTCCACGCGGTAGGCGGGCAGCCCTTGGGGACGCACCTCGATGATCGGCAGGCCGCCCTCGCGCAGGCTCAGGCTCAGGGCGCTGGCGTTCAGGCTCAGGCCTTCGAGCATCACCGTGTCGCTGTGCGGGACCAGCACCTGCCATTGCTCGCGGGTGGGCACCTGGTCGGCCGGGGCATGGAACAGCGCGAAGTTGATGCCGTCCTGGTTGCTGCGGATGAACCAGCGCCACTGGCCGTCGAGCTGGCCATGGTCGGCGAAGTACTCGTGGCCCTCGACGCGGGGCGCCAGGCATGTGAAGGCGGCCTCTGGGGTCTGGGCATCCAGTACCCAGGCTTCGCTGGTGGTCTTGCTGTTGAGCAGCAGCACCAACTGGCGCTCGGAGCTGGCGCGGTAGCAGTGCAGGAAGAACCGTCCGTCGCGCTCCTCGAATACCTGGTCGGCACCGTCCTGGCCCAGCCGGTGACGCATCAGGCGCCAAGGGCGATGGGTGTCGTCGAGCTCGGCGAAGAACAGCGTCTGGCTGTCGTTGGCCCAGGTCATGCTGCCGTCGCAGTCCTCGAACGGCAGTTCGGTGACAGCGTCGTTGGCCAGGTCCTTGACGTAGAGGGTATAGACCTCGTCGCCGGTGGTATCGAGGCTGTAGGCGAGCAGGCGGTGGTCCTGGCTGATGCTGAAGGTGCCGAGCGAAAGGAAACCCTGGTTGGCCAGGGCGTTGGGGTCGAGCAGCAGTTGCTCGTATGCCGGGTCGACGACGAGGGAGTCGTCGGCCGGGCGCGGGCAGCGGTAGTGGCGAGGGTACTCGTCGCCTGCCGTGGTGCGGGTGTAGTACAGCCATGGGCCCCACGGCGAGGGCAGCGACAGGTCGGTCTCGAGGATGCGCCCCTTGATCTCCTGGAACAGCTGCTCGCGCAGCGGCGCCTGGTCGGCCAGCAGGGTCTCCTGGTAGGTGTTTTCCGCCTGCAGGTAGGCCAGTACCTCAGGTGTGTCACGGGCTTGCAACCAGGCATAGGGGTCGGCGCCCTGGTCCTGGCGGGCGATCGGAGCACGGGAAGCGGTGATATCGACTGGCATGCGGGGGTCTCTTGGCTGGAATGGCCGCACAGGCTTTGATAGGAGCGCCTGTGTGCGCAAAAGTGTTTATCATAGGCGTCTCTTTGCCTGGCTTGCACGAACACCATGACCGAGAACGATTACTTGCTGGCCTGGGGCCTGTACGCCGTGGCCGCCCTGGGTTGCCTGTTGGTAGGCTTTCGCCTGACTCGCTGGATGTGGCGCTGGCTGCGCGAACCCTTGCGGGTGGCCTTGGCGGTGCTGTTGCTGACGCCGACGATCGTCGACCCGGTCAAGGAAAGCTTCGCGCCGGCCATCGCCATCTCGGCCCTCGACGTGCTGTTCAAGGTGGGCAACAACGCCTGGCGCGCGGCGTCCGACCTTGCCATGTACGGCCTGATCGCGTTCGGCCTGTACTTCATCTTTGTCCTGCTGCGCTGGCCGCTTGAAAAACGTGCCCGTGAGCGCCGCCAACTCGCCGAAGCCGCCGCGGCCCGCGACGCCGCCCAGGACGTGGTGGCCGACGAACCCTTCGCCGCCGACCACCGCGACCGCTACCAGAACCCGCAGCCCGCAATGCCCGGTGCCGCCGGCCGTGGTCGGGTAGAGCCCAAGCTGTAAGCCGGAGCCAGGCTATGTGTGAACTGCTGGGCATGAGTGCCAACGTCCCCACCGATATCGTCTTCAGCTTCACCGGCCTGATGCAGCGCGGTGGGCGTACCGGCCCGCACCGCGACGGCTGGGGCATCGGTTTCTACGAGGGGCGCGGCCTGCGCCTGTTCCAGGACCCGGCCGCGAGCAGCGAGTCCGAGGTCGCCAACCTGGTGCAGCGTTACCCGATCAAGAGCGAAGTGGTCATTGGCCATATCCGCCAGGCCAACGTCGGCAAGGTCTGCCTGACCAATACCCACCCGTTCATGCGCGAGCTCTGGGGGCGTAACTGGTGCTTCGCGCACAATGGCCAGCTTGCCGGGCTCGACGGCCAGGTCAGTTTCTACCGGCCCGTGGGCGACACCGACAGCGAGGCAGCGTTCTGCGACCTGCTCAACCGCGTGCGCTCGGCGTTTCCTGAGCCGGTCGAGGTCGAACAACTGTTGCCGGTGCTGGTCCAAGCCTGTGCGCAGTATCGCGACAAGGGTGTGTTCAACTGCCTGTTCAGCGATGGGGACTGGTTGTTCTGCTTCTGCTCGACCAAGCTGGTGCACATCACCCGGCGCGCGCCATTCGGCCCGGCGCGGCTCAAGGACGTCGACGTGATCGTCGACTTCCAGGCCGAGACCACGCCCAATGACGTGGTCACGGTGATAGCCACCGAGCCGCTGACCGAAAACGAGACCTGGCACCGCTACACGCCGGGTCAATGGGCTCTCTGGCGACATGGCGAGTGCGTCGCCCAGGGGCAGAGCTGAAGCCAGGGAAGTCGCCTCATGTTCAGAAGCTACCTGCGGTTGCTGTTGTTCACCTTCGGTCTGCTGGCCGGCATCCAGGTCCCCGGCCTGATCACCGACTACACCCAGCGCGTGCAGGCGCACCTGCTCGAGTCGCGCGAGGCGCTCAAGGGTTTCGAGCTGACCGCCCAGCGCTTCTTCAATGGCGACCTGCAGGCCCTGGTCCGGCATTACCGCAGCAGCGAGGACCCGGTATTCAACAGCGATGCCAACAGCATCGAGAGCATCCTCCTGCGCAACCAGGCGTTCGAGCGTGAATGGCGGATCCTGCAAGGGCCCTGGTTGACCCGTACCTGGCATGTGCTGGCCACCCCCAATGCGCAGCTGCGCGAAGAAACCCTCAAAGGCTACAGCTACCAGGTGCTGCTGGTGCCCGAGGCGATTGCCTGGGGGCTGGGCTGTGGCCTGCTGCTGGCCTTGCTGATCGAGAGCGTGCTGATGCTGCTGGCCTGGGCCGCGCTGGGCGGCCGGCGCAAGGAAGTCAAGGAGAGCTGGCGGTAGCGTGCGCCGTCGCCTGCTTACTTGGAGAGAAACTTCATCCCATCCTCCAGCCCCTGCAGCGTCAGGGGAAACATCCGTTCCTCCACCAGCTCGCGCACGATATGCGTCGACGCGGTATACCCCCAGGCCTCCTTGGGATACGGATTGATCCAGATGAGCTTGTCGAATTTTTCCATGAAGCGCTGCATCCAGACGTAGCCGGCCTCTTCGTTCCAGTGCTCGACGCTGCCGCCGGGTTGGGTGATCTCATAGGGCGCCATGGCGGCGTCGCCGACGAACACCACCTTGTAGTCGTCGCCATACTTGTGCAGCAGGTCGAAGGTAGAGAAGCGCTCCGAAGTGCGGCGCAGGTTGTTCTTCCACACCGACTCGTAGACGAAGTTGTGGAAGTAGTAGTACTCGAGGTGCTTGAACTCGGTCCTGCAGGCCGAGAACAGCTCTTCGCAGACCCTGACATGGGCGTCCATCGAGCCGCCGATGTCGAACAGCAGCAGCAACTTGACGCTGTTGCGACGCTCGGGGCGCATCTGGATGTTGAGCAGGCCGGCATCGCGGGCGGTATGGTCGATGGTGCCGTCGATGTCCAGCTCCTCGGCCGCGCCCTGGCGGGCGAACTTGCGCAGGCGGCGCAAGGCCAGCTTGATGTTGCGGGTGCCAAGCTCCACCTGGTCGTCGAGGTTCTTGTATTCGCGCTGGTCCCAGACCTTCACGGCCTTGCCCTGGCGCTTGCCTGCATCGCCCACGCGGATGCCTTCCGGGTTGAAGCCGCCCGAGCCGAACGGGCTGGTGCCGCCGGTACCGATCCACTTGTTGCCGCCAGCGTGGCGTTCCTTCTGTTCTTCGAGTCGCTGCCTGAAGGCTTCGATCAGCTTGTCCAGCCCGCCCAGGGACTGGATCTGTGCGCGCTCTTCTGCACTGAGCGAGCGCTCGAACTCCTTGCGCAGCCAGTCCTCGGGGATCAAGGCCTCAAGGTGCCGGTCAAGGTGCTCCAGGCCATTGAAGTAGGAGGAGAAGGCACGGTCGAACTTGTCGAAATGCCGCTCGTCCTTGACCAGGATCGCTCGCGCCAGGTAGTAGAACTCGTCCATGTCGGCAAAGATGACCCGCTGCTGCAGGGCATCGAGCAGGTCGAGCAGCTCGCGCACCGATACCGGCACCTTGGCCGCGCGCATTTCATTGAACAGGTTGAGCAGCATGGCCCGGCCCCCGTCAGCGGTTGCCGCGCCGGCTCATGAACGCCAGGCGCTCGAGCAGCTGCACGTCCTGTTCGTTCTTCACCAGGGCCCCGGCCAGCGGCGGGATGGCCTTGGTCGGGTCGCGCTCGCGCAGCACGGCCTCGCCGATATTGTCGGCCATCAACAGCTTGAGCCAGTCGACCAGTTCGGACGTCGAGGGCTTTTTCTTCAGGCCAGGTACCTTGCGCACGTCGAAGAACACGTCCAGCGCCTCGCTGACCAGCGTCTGCTTGATGGTGGGGTAGTGGACGTCGACGATCCGCTGCAGGGTCTGGCGGTCGGGAAAGGCGATGTAGTGGAAGAAGCAACGGCGCAGGAAGGCGTCGGGCAGTTCCTTTTCGTTGTTCGAGGTGATGATGATGATCGGGCGATGCCTGGCCTTGATGGTCTCGTCGGTCTCGTAGACGTAGAATTCCATCCTGTCGAGCTCTTGCAGCAAGTCATTGGGGAACTCGATGTCGGCCTTGTCGATCTCGTCGATCAGCAGGACCACCCGTTCCTCGGCCTCGAAGGCTTCCCAGAGCTTGCCCTTCTTCAGGTAGTTGCGCACCTCGTGGACCCTGTCCACGCCCAGCTGCGAGTCGCGTAGCCGGCTGACCGCATCGTACTCGTAGAGGCCCTGGTGGGCCTTGGTGGTGGACTTGATGTGCCAGGTGATCAGCCGGGCGCCAAAGGATTCTGCCAGTTGTTCGGCGAGCAGGGTCTTGCCGGTGCCCGGCTCTCCCTTGACCAGCAGCGGACGCTCGAGGGTGATCGCCGCATTGACTGCCAGTTTCAGGTCGTCTGTGGCGACGTAGTCGCGGGTGCCTTCGAACTTCATGAACCGGTCCTCTGGAAAAGGCGTCGCAGGGCGGGCCTTGAGTATTGGAGTTGTTATTGAGGACTATAGCGCGGCGTCTACCCGGCTGTGAACGCGCATGGGGCCATTGGGTCCCCCAATGGCCGGTCACGCCTGGACTCAATCGGAATCGGGCGACTCTCGTTCATAGCGTGCGCTGAACGCCTGGACGAAACCATTGCGCAGGATCTGCAGGAAGGCCTCGAACGCACTGATGTCGCTCTTGTGCACGCTGCCACTGAGTTCGACGCGAGTGGCGAACTGGTTCTTGTTCTGGTTCTTGAGCACGGTTTCAGTGGTTCCGACCACGGCTTCCCAGATGGAGCGGAAAAAGCCCTTGTCTTCGTCCTTGACGTCCTGCTGCCAGTTGAACACGTCCACATCACGCAACAGAGGCTTGATATAGCCGCTGAGCTGGGCGTCCTTGGCCTGGGCCTCGATCACCACGTCGCCGTGGCCGGCATTGAAATCGAACTTGCCGTAGGCGCTGGCAAAGTCGTTGAGTCGGCGCAGCTCGATGCCATTGGCCCGCAGGCGGAATTCGAAGTCCTCGAGTTCACTGAACGGATCGAAGGTGGCCCGGCTTTCGACACGGGCATTGCCCAGCATGCGGGCGGTGGCTTCGAAGCTGGCATCGCGGCGGCCTTCGATGTCCTTGACGTTGGTCAGGTTGCGGATGCTGGCCTGCAGGTCGGTAGCCTTGAGGTCGACCTTGGGCTTGGAGCTGAAGTTGCGGAAGGTCAGGGTGCCATCGTCGATGCGCACTTCGTTCAGGGTGATGGGCAGCAGCTTGTCCAGCTGCTGGCGCCAGTCGGTGCCCTGGCCGGTCTGCGATGCCTGCTTGTTGCCGCCGTCGACGAAGTTCAGCACCGGCTTGACGAAGGCGACCTCGGCGACCACGGCGTGGTCGTACCACAACGCATGCCAGCTGACCGAGATGTCGATCACCGGCGCCTGCATGAACGGCACCGGCACCTTGCCGGAGGTCTTGACGATTTCCAGGCCATTTACCTGATAGGCGCCACGCCACCACGCCAGGTCGACGTCGGTGACCTGGCCGCGATACTCGCCCATGTCGGCGAGCTTGTCGTTGAGGTAGTCGCGCACAAGTCCCGGCAGCGCCAGGTGCAGCGCGACCAGCAATACGACCAGGCTTGCCAACCCTATCAAGGGCCAGCTGTAGCGGCGTTTCATGGGCAATTCTCCGGCAAGTGACCGATCGGTTGACCGCTGTGCGCGCCGAGGAGTTCGACAAGGTAGACGACCTCTCGTGGCAGGCTTACCCTTTGGGTTTTCCGCACGGTGTAATAGGAACCCCTGCCATGAGCCGCATCTTTGCTGACAACGCGCATTCCATCGGCAACACGCCCCTGGTGCAGATCAACCGCATCGCCCCGCGCGGGGTGACCATCCTGGCCAAGATCGAGGGACGTAACCCTGGCTACTCGGTCAAGTGCCGGATCGGCGCGAACATGATCTGGGACGCCGAAGGCAGCGGCAAGCTCAAGCCGGGCATGACCATCGTCGAGCCGACCTCGGGCAACACCGGCATCGGCCTGGCATTCGTCGCTGCCGCCCGCGGCTACAAGCTGATGCTGACCATGCCGGCCTCGATGAGCCTGGAGCGGCGCAAGGTGCTCAAGGCCCTGGGCGCCGAACTGGTGCTGACCGATCCGGCAAAGGGCATGAAGGGCGCGATCGACAAGGCCGGCGAGATTGTCGCCAGCGATCCGGCGCAGTACTACATGCCTGGCCAGTTCGAGAACCCGGCCAACCCGGCGATCCATGAAAAGACCACTGGCCCGGAGATCTGGAACGACACCGACGGCGCGGTCGACGTGCTGGTGGCCGGCGTCGGCACGGGCGGTACCATCACCGGCGTGTCGCGCTACATCAAGCACACCCAGGGCAAGTCGATCCTGTCGGTGGCGGTCGAGCCCGAGGCATCGCCGCTGATCACCCAGACCTTGGCTGGCCAGGAACTCAAGCCCAGCCCGCACAAGATCCAGGGCATCGGCGCAGGCTTCGTGCCTGCCAACCTCGACCTGTCGGTGGTCGACCAGGTCGAGACCGTCAGCGACGAAGAGTCCAAGGCCATGGCGTTGCGCCTGATGCAGGAGGAGGGCATCCTCTGCGGCATTTCGTGCGGCGCAGCCATGGCGGCAGCGGTGCGCCTGGCCGAGAAACCCGAGATGCAAGGCAAGACCATCGTGGTGGTCCTGCCGGATTCGGGAGAACGCTACCTGTCGAGCATGCTCTTCGCCGACCTGTTCACCGACCAGGAAATCCAGCAGTAAGCGCAGCCCCGCTGACCGGGCGCAAGGCCTGGCGCGGGGCTTTGTTGCAGGATCTCCAACACTTCTGTCCAGCCGCGGATGTTTTTACCGGGGCTGGATGGGTTTATCATGTCCGGCTGATATGTATGCAGGCAGGCAGTGATGGCCTGATCCCCATTCAAGGAGTGTTGCATGACCTTTCCCTTTGTCGCCAAGGCGGGAGTCCTGCTGTTGTTCATCGGCAGCGTCCTGTTCGTGCACCTGCGCGGCAAGGCGCGCTTGCCCGTGCTGCGGCAGTTCGTCAACCATTCGGCGCTGTTCGCGCCCTACAACGCCCTCATGTACCTGTTTTCGGGCGTGCCCTCCAAGCCCTACCTGGATCGCACCCGCTTCCCGGAACTGGACGTGCTCAAGGACAACTGGCAGGAGATCCGCGAAGAGGCCATGCGCCTGTTCGACGAGGGCTATATCCGCGCTGCCGAAAAAGACAATGACGCAGGCTTCGGCTCGTTCTTCAAGAAGGGCTGGAAGCGCTTCTACCTCAAGTGGTACGACAAGCCGCTGCCGTCGGCCGAGGCGCTGTGTCCCAGGACCGTCGAGCTGGTCAGCCGGATCCCCAACGTCAAGGGCGCGATGTTTGCCTTGCTGCCCGGCGGCAGCCACCTGAACCCGCACCGCGACCCGTTCGCCGGCTCCCTGCGCTATCACCTGGGGCTGTCCACCCCCAACTCCGACGATTGCCGCATCTACGTCGATGGCCAGGTCTATGCCTGGCGCGACGGCGAAGACGTGATGTTCGACGAGACCTACGTGCATTGGGTCAAGAACGAGACCGACGTGACTCGCGTGATCCTGTTCTGCGACGTCGAGCGTCCGCTTACCAGCGCGCTGATGACTCGCATCAACCGCAAGGTCAGTGCCTTCCTCGGCCGCGCCACCGCGCCGCAGAACACCGATGACGAACGTGTGGGCGGCATCAACCAGGCCTATGCGTGGAGCAAGCGCTTCAGCAACGTCGTCAGTAGCCGGGTAAAGACCTTCAAGCGCGCCAATCCCAAGGCCTACCGCGTACTGCGACCCGTGCTGGCGGTGGTGGTGGCGTATCTGTTGTACCGCTGGCTGTTCTGAGAAGTTGCGGCGGCCTCAACCCGGCCGCCGCGTTGGCTTCAACACCAGCCACAACGCCGCAGCGATCATCACCCCGCCATACAGGTGCGCCATGGACAGCGGCTCGTCCAGCAGCCAGGCGCCCCACAGCACACCGAAGGCCGGGATCATGAACGTCACGGTGCTGGCCTTGACCGGGCCGATCTCCGTCAGCAGGCGGAAGTACAGGATGTAGGCGAACGCCGTGCATACCAGCCCCAGCCCCAGCAACGATGCCCACACTGCCCAGCCGCCCCAGCTGGCCGGCGCCTGGGTCAGTGCGCTCCAGATGAACAGCGGCGTCAGCAGCAGGGTCGCGCCCAGCATGCTGCCCAGCGCCGACAGGCGACTGTCCAGGCCATCGATCCAACGGCGCGCGAGAAACCCGGCAAAGCCATAGCAGGTGGTGGCCGCAAGACACGACAGCGCGCCTTGCACCAGTGCCTTGTCCAGCGCCACCGGGCCCGCGCCACTGAGGATGCCGACGCCGAACAGGCCAAGGAAGATGCCGCACAGCTTGGCCACGGTCATGGGTTCGCGGAAACAGAGTACGCCGATCACCACGCCCATCAGCGGCGTGGTGGCGTTGAAGATCGCCGAATAGCCGGCCGGCAGCAGCTGCGCCGCCACCGAATAGAAGGTAGCCGGAATGCCCGAGTTGATCATGCCCAGCACCAGGCACGCGCCCAGCTTGCCCTGGAAGTCCCAGCGCACCTGCATCACCGCCAGGATCGCCATCAGCCCCAGGCAGGCGATCGACACCCGGAAAAAAGCCGTTGGCACGGTACCGAGCACGGGCGCGATGATGCGCATGAACAGGAAGCTGGCGCCCCATACAGCGGCAAGGGTCAGCAGGCGGGCAAAGGCAGTGGGGCTCACGCAGGTCTCCGGGCAACGAGGGCAGGGCGCGAGTGTACGCCACCTTGTCTGCGGGCTTCTTGTGCTTTCTTGCGCTGCATCGCCAACCGCCCGGATGGCCCGCGAAGGTTTCGAGAGCGCAAGCTGCGTTGGGCAAAGGTGCCTCAGGCTAGCCCTTGAGGCACTTCATGCCACTGAAGTCAGCTCGTACCTTGCTTAGCCGATCCTGCAGGAACTGACGCTGCGCCGGGCTGCTCTGGCGCATCAGGTCGACCAGCAGGCTGCGTGCCTGGGCCTCGGTGTTGTGGAAGGCGGCGCGGTACTGCGGAGTCCACAAGCGCTCTTTCTGCTGCAGCAGCTGCGCCAGGCGGGGCTCGAAACTGGCGCCATGGCGCTGGTCCATGGCCAGGCTCAATTGCTGCTGCCAGTGGGCACGGTTGGCGATCCACTGTCGATTCTGCTCGCCCAACGCCTGGGACCAGGCCATGACGCGCACGCGCTGCTCGGCGTTGAGCTCGCCCAGCCACGGCTTGAGGCGCTTTTCCATGCGTTCGGCGCGCCTGTCGATCTGGCGCGCCAAGGGGGTATCCACGTACTTGGCCTGGCGTTCGCGGATATCTTCGCTGAACGCTTCACGCATCTCGCGAACCTGCTCGTCGCTCATGCCGCGCAGCAGCTCGGCGGCCGAGGGCGTGATCTCCTCGGTGACCCGGCCGATGGCTTCCCGGGCCTCGGCGGTGCGCTGCTGCAGTTGCTGGTCGGTGACGTCATCCTCGGCGACCATCCGGCGGATCTGGTCGAGCCACGCAAGGTAGCCCGGTAGCTGGGTCTGGCAATGCCAGGCCAGGTGCTGCTTGAGCCGCTGGTCGAGCCAGTTCTTCTGCTCGCGGTTCATGTCCAGGTAGTCGCCCAGCGACCAGGGCACCAGCACGTCAAGGTTGCGGTAGGCCAGGTCGATGCGGCTGCACGCCAGCATCAGCAGGCTCGCGGCTATCAACAACAGAGGGCGCAGGGCTTTGGTCAGGCTGGGCGACATGAGCGAATCCTTGCAGGGGCTGGCCAGGTTGTAGACGCAGGAAGGCGGTGGCGGTTCCGCGAATGTGCGCTCGGGCGATCGGGCAGGTTCGGGTGTAGAATGGCCGCCTTGTGATGAGGATTTCTGGATATGGCTCTAGTCGGGCGCTACAACAGTTTGCAAATCGTTAAACACACGGACTTCGGTCTGTACCTGGACGGCGGGGCCGATGGCGAGATCCTCCTGCCCAACCGCTATGTTCCCAAGAACGAGCCGACCGAGGTCGAGGACTGGCTCAATGTCTTCATCTACCTGGACAGCGAAGACAAGCTGATCGCCACTACCGAAAAGTCCAAGCTGCAGGTCGGCGAGTTCGCCAGCCTCAAGGTCAAGGACATCAACAGCATCGGCATTTTCCTCGATTGGGGCCTGCCCAAGGACCTGCTGATGCCGTACTCCGAGGAAAAGGATCCGCTGAAGGTCGGTGACTACTGCGTGGTGCACGCCTACCTCGACAAGCGTACCCGGCGCATCACCGCGACCGCCAAGCTCGACCGCTACCTGGACAAGACGCCGGTGGACTACAAGCCTGGGCAACCCGTGCAGTTGCTGGTGGCGGGGCAGTCGCCGATGGGCTTCAAGGCGATCATCAACAACCGCCACTGGGGCCTGATCCACAAGAACGAGGTGTTCGGATTCCTGCGTTCAGGGATGCACGAGACCGGCTACATCAAGGAAGTGCGCAGCGACGGCAAGATCGCCCTGAGCCTGCAGCCGCCCGGCGCGACCCTGGCCGCCAGCCTGCCGGAGCAGATCATGCAGCGCCTGCTGGCCAATGATGGCGTGCTCATGGTCAGCGACAAGAGCGACCCGCAGCTGATCGCCGACCTGTTCAGCGTCAGCAAGGGCAACTTCAAGAAGGCCATCGGTGCGCTGTACAAGGAAGGCCGTATCGTCATCCTTGACGATCGCATCGAACGCAAGTGATCAGGCCTGCACGAAGGTCTTGAAGTCCAGGTTCTCGCCGCCTGGGCGAATGTCGCGCAGCAGCGAGTCGCGGTCGGCGCTCAGGGCCAGGCTGATGGTCGAGCGGCGCTTGCCTGGATGACGCACTTCCAGTTGCTCCAGGTGCGCGCCGAGGAAGTTGATCGGCACCTTGAGGTGCTGCAGGTCATCGGACTCGGGGGCATGCAACAAGAGGTTGATCCAGTCGGGCTGGCCCTTGCGCAGCAGCCTGACCGGGACTTCGAACCACCACAGGTTGCGCTTGCGGTCGAGAATGGCGAACAAGGTGTTGTCGCTGGTGAGCACCGGCCTGGCCAGCGAGGCGTTGCGCCGGGCGATGGCGGTGGGTTTGTCGAGTTTCATGCAGATTCCTGCGGTTGACGCGTTAGAGACCCGACATTGTGCGGGGTGTGTCCAGCGCGGGCAAGCCTGCTCCAGTGTGGCAGAGCCGGCTTGCCCAAGCCGCGCTCACCATTACCGCTGGATCGGTTGACTCAATTCCGAAGTTGCGCCCTCGGCGGTAGTCACCGTGGTTGTGAAGCTGCGCACTCCGGCGGCTTCTCCTACTTCATAGTCGAACCGGCCCAGTCCATGCGCATCACTGGTCACCAGCACGTCGCCAAGATACTGCTCCGCCTCGTCGCCATCGCCCATGTTGCCAAACACCTCGACCCGAAGGCGACTCGAGGGCGGGCCCTGGACCTCGCCCAGCAGCCGCCCTGCCTCGATGCCGATCAGCCTGGGGGGCTGCTGGTTCTGATTGGGCAGAGGCTGGCAGCCGGTTGGCGCGCCTTGGGCGTCGCAGATCGCCGCTTGATCCTTGCTCGGCAGATCGGCACCGATCCCTCGTGATCCCACGTACAACGCGTGGGCCTGCGCCGGCACGCCAAAGACGATGGCGCCGGTACGCTGGCCGGGCACGCACGAGCCGCCGGCCTCGCAACGGCGAATATCCAGGCCATTGCCCCAGATGCGATTGGCCGACAGGCGCGTGCGGGTCGTGTTCGGCTCAGGACGCAGCGCTACGCCGATGCGGTTGCCATGGATCAGGTTGCCGTCGAGCATGTTGCCATCGCCCGTGATGCTCACGCCGATCGAGTTGCCGCTGAAGGTGTTGGCTCCCAGGTAATTACGGTGGCCCCAGTTGATCTGCAACCCATCGGAGTAGTTCTCGAAGCGATTGCGCACCACGGTATTGTCATTGCCCAGGAGGATCTCGATGCCCTGGGAGGGCTCGGGATTGGCGGGGGTCGAGCGAAACAGGTTGTCGGCGATCAGGTTGAATGCCGCGCCGCGGGTCAGCTCCAGACCGTCGCCGTTGTCGATCAGCTGGTTGCGCAGCACCTTGTTGTTCACCGTGCTGGTGGCGGTCGGATTGCCTTGGCCATCATCGCCGGTGAGCATGATCCCGGCGCCGCCCTTGTTGGCGATGATGCGGTTGTCCTGGATGACGTTGTGGCTGGCGCGGTTGATCAGGATGCCAATGCAGAAGTTGCGCACCTCGAGGCCGCTCAGCGTCACGCCCTGTGTGTCGCGTAGCACCAGGCCCGGACCTGTGGTGGTACGTACAGTGGTGCCG
>JAQZAY010000377.1 GCA_029239415.1 Pseudomonas sp.
GAATCGGTGGACGAGTTTCTCGAACTGTTCACGCCCGTCGACAAGCGCAACCGCATCTTTCGCGCCAAGGGCTCTACCAGCATCTCGCGGCGGGCGCACGTCATGCCTCGAGGTGCCTACGCGCGGACCGCGATGGCGGCAAACTCGGCGGCGCCGCTCAAGTCGCTGCCAGTGGCCCGGGTTTCGCCCGCGGATGTGCATCAGCGCGCGCTGGTGAAAGCGGCCCCGCCGAGCATCATCGTCGACACCCATGCCAACATCCTGCACATGAGCGAAGGCGCAGGGCGCTTCCTGCGCTATACCGCCGGGGAGATATCCAGGAATCTGCTGACCCTGACCCATCCCGACCTGCGCCTGGAACTGCGCGCGAGCCTGTACCAGGTGCAACAGGGCACCAGCGCGGTCACCTCGCGCCCGGTTCGCCTCGAGCGCGACCAGCGCAGCTTCCTGGTCAGCGTCACCGTGCACCCGTACAAGGATGGCGAGACGGAAAACGAATACGTGCTGGTGATCTTCCAGGAGCAGGAGGCGGACCCGCTCGAGCCGGTGGACCAGAGCCAGGCCGAAGCCCAGATCCTCGCCAGCCTGGAGCAGGAGCTGCAGCGTACCAAGCAGCACCTGCAGGAAACCATCGAGCAGTCGGATGTCTCGAGCGAAGAGCTCAAGGCCTCCAACGAGGAAATGCAGGCCATCAATGAAGAGCTGCGCTCGGCCACCGAAGAGCTGGAGACCAGCAAGGAGGAGCTGCAGTCGATCAACGAAGAGTTGCTCACGGTCAATCATGAGCTCAAGACCAAGGTCGAGGAAACCGACAAGATCAACGACTACCTCACCAACCTGATCGCCTCCACCGACATCGCCACGGTGTTCGTGGACCGCAACATGCGCATCCGCTGGTTCACGCCGCGGGCAACCGATATCTTCAGCATGCTGCCCGTCGATACCGGGCGCTCGCTGCTGGACATCACGCACCGGCTGAACTATCCGCAGATGGCCGAGGACGCCTCGACCGTGTTCGGTTCGCTGAACATCATCGAGCGCGAAGTCAGCAGCAGCGACCAGCGCTGGTATATCGCCAGAATGCTGCCCTACCGTTCAAGCGAAGACCATATCGACGGCACCGTCATCACCTTCATCGACATCTCCAAGCGCCGCGCCGCCGAGGACAGCCTGCGCCTGGGCGAAGAGCGCATGCGCCTGGTCGCCGAGAGCACCCATGACTACGCCATCATCCTGCTCGATGAGCACGGCGTGATCACCGACTGGAACAAAGGCGCCGAGCTGATCTTCGGTTTCAGCAAGCACGAAGTGCTGGGCGTCTACTACGACCTGCTGTTCATGCCCGAGGACCGTGCCGGTGGCGTGCCGGAGAACGAGCTGCGCGCCGCTCGCGAGCATGGCCGAGGCGAAGATGAGCGCTGGCACCTGCGCAAGGATGGCAGCCGATTCTTCTGCAGCGGTGAAGTCACGCTGCTGGAGAGTGAAAGCCTCAAGGGCTACGTGAAGATCGCGCGCGACCTGACCGGGCACAAGCGCGTGCAGGACGAGCAAAGCCAGCGCCTGGCCGCGACCCAGTCCAGCAACCATCTCAAGGACGAGTTCTTCGCCGTCATGTCCCACGAGCTCAAGCATCCGCTCAACCTGATCCAGCTCAATGCCGAATTGCTGCGCCGGCTGCCGGCCGCCAAGACTCCCGGTCCGGCGATGCGGGCAGTGGACACCATCTGCGAGGCGGTATCGAGCCAGGCCCGCATCATCGATGACCTGCTCGATGTCGCGCGCGTGCGCACCGGCAAGCTCAAGCTCAAGAAACAGGCGGTTGACCTGGTGCGGGTGCTCAGGGACATCCACGCCGTGGTGACCAACGACCCGCATGCCTGCGAGATCGCCCTGCACGTACCGCCGTCGACCGAGCCTGCGTTGATGGTCGATGCCGACAGCACCCGGCTGGAGCAGATGATCTGGAACCTGGTGAACAACGCGTTGAAGTTCACGCCCAGGGGCGGGCGTATCGAGCTCAGGGCCTTTGGCAGTGGTGACATGGCCCAGCTTGACATCATCGACAGCGGCGCCGGGCTTGAGCAGGCTGATCTGGACAGCGTGTTCGACCTGTTCAGCCAGGCGGAAAACCAGCACGCCAACCATCAGCGCGAAGGCCTCGGCATCGGGCTCTCGCTGGTACGGCAGTTGGCCCAGGCGCACGGAGGCTCGGTCGACGTGCATTCGGCAGGGATCGGCCAAGGCTGCACCTTCAGCATTCGCCTGCCGTTGTGCCAGCCCGGACTGGTGTCCGGGGAGGAGAGCGTCATCAGCGAGCAATCGGGACGCCTGGCAGGCCAGAACGTGCTGCTGGTGGATGACTCCAAGGACGTCCTGGAAATCCTCAAGATGCTGCTGGAAATGGAAGCTGCCTGCGTCGAGGCATTCGCCGACCCGCTGCAGGCGCTGGAGGCTGCCAGAAAACGCGGCAATTACGATGTGATCATTTCGGATATCGGCATGCCTTTCATGAACGGGCACCAGTTCATCCGGGCAGTCCGGGAAATCCCCGAGCTGGAAAGCACGCCTGCCATTGCGCTTAGCGGATACGACACCCCCAGCGACCAGAAGACCTCCCGGCAATCAGGATTCGATTACCATGTCGGCAAGCCGGTTTCCCATGACAAGTTGATCGACGTCATCGATCAGGCGTGCAAGACAAGATCGTTCTGAAGACGTCGTGCCGGCGCAGCCGGCACGTCTTTCTCCAGTAGCTTGTCGTCTAGGCCGCCGGCGTTCCCGCGCTTATGCCAAGCCCGGATCGGCGAAGCGTCATCGACAATGCGACTGACCACTTCATGGGGGATCAGATCCCTGTCGGCGTTGTACTGCGTGATGTACTGCGTGTAGTAGTGCTCCTGATCGCTCTGCCCCAACAGTTCTGAATTTCCTGGCTTGGGTAGCATCAGAACAGTAGTGCTCGTTGTTCAGCGTTGGTCCAGCGAGTGACAAATTCGCACGCCAAGGCATGGACTGACTGATGAGCAAAGACAGCAAGGCTCTGGTAGCCGGGATATTCGACCAGCTTCGAGTCCTTCGCGAAGCTGTGGCTGAGCTGGAGGCGATCGATGAATTCGAAGTGGAGTCCCTGCGTGGAGCGCAGACCGTGGACGTCGATGGGGCGCTGCACCTGTCGTTCGTAAAGCTCCAGGACCAGATCGCGGCAATGGAAGAGACGCTTGCAACGATTGCAGAAGCGACCGGCGAGATTCCGAAACTCTGAAGGGGGGAGCAGGGCATGTGCGCACGCGTGACAAAGGAGCGTGCCAAAGAGCGGGCTTGCAAAGGAGCCACTGGAACGACAGGCACAAAAAAACCGGCTCAGTGGCCGGTTTATCTGGTGTTCCGGGTCTGGTAGGGACCTCTTGGAACATGTACATGGTGCCCGAGGGAGACTGGAGTATTCCATATGGGCTGCGGCTTGCAGAGCTATTTTAAGCATTGGGATACAGGTAGGGATACATATTTCTGATCGCTAGCTGTTTAAGCCCAGGTATTGTCGCGTTCTCAGTAAGGCTCGGCGTGAATCAGAATTGGTTGGCCGTAATGTACGTTTTCTCTTCTCATTGCTTCAGTCGTATGCGATCCACAGTAGTCGCAGCAGAGTTGGTGTTCGACCTGCCGTGTCCGGGGATCTGTAAATGGAATCAGATAAATATTGCCCGCCGTATGCCCGCAA
>JAQZAY010000378.1 GCA_029239415.1 Pseudomonas sp.
TCGATGGGATCCTGGTGGGCGACTCGTTCGCCAACCACTTCACCGGCATGGTCGATATCCTCGCGCGCCCCGACGGCATCAGCCTGATGGACTACACCATCGACTACTGCCTGCCTGTGCTCGGCTACACCGGGGGCATGCCCCCGGTCTACGCCGACCACTGCGCGACCCGCAATCAAAAGGTCTACGACCTGATCGAGCACAACCACTATCGCTACGTGGTGCTGGCTGGCAGCTGGCCGCGGGACGAGGCCGCAGAAGGCATGATCGAGGCCAGCATCCGCCTGGCGGTGGAGCACAGCGGGCAGGTCATCGTCATTCTCAACAACCAGCCCATCGACAAGGCCGCCACCTGCCCGATCCGCCGCATGATGTTCGACCCCGAGCGCGCCTGCGACACCACCGAGAGCACCCGGCCGCACTATTGGTCGCAGATAAAGGCCAGGTTCCCGCAAGTGCACTTCATCGACCCCAACCAGGTGATCTGCCCCGATCATCACTGCAACCCGCTGGTTGGCGGCAAGCTGCTGTACCTGGACAACGCGCACCTCAACGAAGTGGGTTCGCGCTATATCGGCCAGACGCTGCTGGAGCGGGGGTATTCGTTGCTGAAGGATCCGCAAGGGCGGTCCTGAACGCCAGGCGAGACCTCAAGCGGTCTCGCCTGGCCTGAGGCGACTCAGTTCCGATCCAGCCACACGGTCTGCGCGTTGCAGAACTCGCGCACACCGAAGTGCGACAGCTCGCGCCCGAAGCCGCTCTTCTTCACGCCGCCGAACGCCACGCGGGGGTCGGAGGCGCAGTAGCCGTTGATGAACACCGCACCGGTGTCCAGCTCGTCGGTCATGCGCGCGGCCAGTGCAGCGTCGGCGGTGTAGAGGGTCGAAGCCAGGCCGAAATCGCTGTCGTTGGCCAGTTCCACGGCATGGTCGGCATCCCGGGCACTGATGATCGCCGCCACCGGACCGAACAGTTCCTGCCTGAACGCCGTCATTTCGGGGGTGACGCCGCCCAGCACCGTGGGCTCGAACACGTTCGCCACGCCCTCGGCCTTGTGGCCACCGAGCAGCAGGGTCGCGCCTTCGGCCAGGGTCGCCTGGACTTGTCCATCGAGCTCGTCGCGCAGGTCGAAACGGGCCATCGGGCCGATGTAGGTGTCGTCATGCAGCGGGTTGCCGATCTTGAGCTGGCGCGTGGCCTCGACGAATCTGGCGGTAAATTCATCGATCACGCTGTGCTCGACGATCAGCCGCTTGGCCGCGGCGCAGACCTGGCCGGTATTGCCGTAGCGGCCGACGACGGCGGCCTTGACCGCGGCATCCAGGTCGGCGTCGGCAAGCACGATGAACGGGTCGGAACCGCCCAGCTCCAGTACGCACTTCTTCAGGGCTGCACCGGCCTGTGCACCGATGGCCATGCCTGCGCGGACGCTGCCGGTGAGGGTGACGGCGGTGATCCGCGGGTCATTGATGGCGCGAGTCACACCTTCGGGCGCCACGTTGATCACTTCGAACACGCCTTCGGGCAAGCCAGCCTGCCTGATGGTCTCGAGCAGCAGGTAGGCGCTGCCCATCACATTGGGGGCGTGCTTGAGTACATAGGTGTTGCCGGCGATCAACGCCGGGACCGCGCCGCGCAGTACCTGCCAGATCGGGAAGTTCCAGGGCATGATGGCCAGGATCGAACCCATCGGGCGATACTCGATGCGCGCCTTGTCGTTTTCCACCAGCGTCGGCTCGGCGGCCAGCATGGCCGGGCCGTGCTCGGCGTACCATTGGCACAGGTTGACGCACTTGGCGATCTCGCCGCGCGCCTGGACGATCGGCTTGCCCATTTCGCGGGTGATCATCTCGGCCAAGGCCTCGCCGTTGGCTGCCAGGGCATTGGCCAGTGCCAGCAGGTACTCGCTGCGCTGGGCCACGGGCTGGCGGCGCCATTGCGCGAAGCCAGCCTTGGCGCGGGCAAGCGTGGCTTCCAGGGCGGCCTCGGTGTCGAAGGCATAGTGGCCGATCTGCTCGCCGGTGTATGGGTCGACTGAGATGGCGTGGGTCAGGCTGCTGATCTCGGACATGGAGCGTTCCCTGTTGTTGTCTGAAAGTGAAGCCAGCATAGGAGACTGGGCGTTTATTAAAAACTGAATAATAATGAGCGAAACATTCACGATTGGAGAATGACTGTGGACCTGGTGCAGCTCGAGATCTTCAAGGCAGTGGCCGAACAGGGCAGCATCAGCGCAGCCGCCCAGCATATCCACCGAGTGCCCTCGAACCTGACCACGCGCATCAAGCAGCTCGAGCAGGACCTGGGTATCGAACTGTTCATCCGTGAAAAGCACCGCCTGCGCCTGTCGCCGGCCGGCTGGAATTTCCTCGAGTACACCCGGCGCATCCTCGACCTGGTCCATGAGGCGCGGTTGACCGTCGCGGGCGAGGACCCCCAAGGCACATTCGCCCTGGGTTCGCTGGAAAGCACGGCGGCGGTCCGCATCCCGGCACTGCTGGCGGCCTACAACCAGCGCTACCCCAAGGTCGACCTGGACCTGTCCACCGGGCCATCAGGGACCATGCTCGAGGGTGTACTGGGTGGACGCCTGGTTGCCGCCTTCGTCGACGGGCCGGTACTGCATCCCACCCTCGAAGGCATGCCCGTATTCGAGGAAGAGATGGTCATCATCGCGCCGCTCAACCACCCGCCGGTCGCTCGCGCCCGCGACGTCAACGGTGAGAGCATCTATGCCTTCCGCGCCAACTGCTCCTACCGGCATCATTTCGAGAACTGGTTCGTCGAGGACAAGGCCGTCCCGGGCAAGATTTTCGAGATGGAGTCGTACCACGGCATGCTCGCCTGCGTCAGTGCCGGCGCGGGCCTGGCCCTGATGCCGCGCAGCATGCTCGACAGCATGCCCGGTTGCGCCACCGTCAGCGTCTGGCCGCTGGCCGAAAGCTCGCGCTACCTCAAGACCTGGCTGGTCTGGCGGCGCGGTACGGTGTCTCGCAGCCTCAGCGTGTTCGTCAAGCTGCTCGAAGAGCGGGTGCTGGCGGCCGGAACGAGGGCCTCCGATGCGCCTTGACGAGCAGTTGCAGAGCTTGCGCGACGACGGTTTCGTGCACGTCCGGGGCGTGCTCGACGCCCCGGACGTGGCCCTGCTGCGAAGCGCCATCGATCGACTCAGGCCAATCCACTGGGACTACCAGGGCCTGCTCGAGCACTACAAGTGCGTGTTCAACCGCGACCCGCTGTGGCTGCCGTTTCTCGACCTGCCCGGGCTCATCGAGCTGGCCGAAGCCGCGCTGGGCGATGACTGCCATGTCATCGGCCAGACTGCCTGGCGCAGTCATCCCGGGTATCCCGGCATGGCGCTGCACCTGGATCATCTGCCGCTGCGCCTGCCGGCGTGGGTCTGGGATCGCGCGGATTTTCACCTGCCGATGCAGATCCTGACCGCCCAGGTCTACCTCACCGATGTCGACGAGTCCCTGGGGCCGACCTGGGTGGTACCGGGTAGCCATCGCGCCGGCCGTGAGCCCGCCGAGGGTGAAACCGCCTGGCAAGGGCAGGGTGCGGTTCCCGTGTTGTGCGAGGCAGGCGATGCACTGGTGTTTCGCAGCGAACTGTGGCACGCCGGCGGCGCCAATACCCGCCAGCAAGGGGTTCGCGACATGCTGCAAGTGCATTATGGGCGGCGCAT
>JAQZAY010000379.1 GCA_029239415.1 Pseudomonas sp.
CGCGACTCGGAGACCGGGTGGGTGAGCAGGAACTCCGGGGGCTTGGCGTCGTAGCGATACTGGCGCATCAGGCGCTCGAACATGCTGGGCATGGTGCGCGGGTCGAAGCCGGCCTTTTCCAGGTTCTGGATGCCGATGCGGTCGGCTTCCTGCTCGTTCTGCCGCGAAAAGCGCCGCTGCTCCTGGATCGCCGCCGCCTGGGTGCCGGCAATCGCCGCGATCCCGGCATCGCCGCCACCGGCCGCGGCCAGCACGATGCCCGCCAGCAGCGCGGCCATCATCGGCATCTGCATGCGTTGCTGGGCCTCGACGCCCCGGGCGAAGTGGCGCTGCGACAAGTGCGCCAGTTCGTGGGCCAGGACCGAGGCATACTCGCCTTCGGTCTGGGCATTGAGGAACAGGCCGCCGTTGACCCCGACGATGCCGCCCGGCGCGGCAAAGGCGTTGAGCTCGCGGCTGTCGATGAGGATGAACTCCAGGCGCCGGTCCTGCAGCTGGCTGGTCTCGGCCAGGCGGTACACGCTGGTCTCGACGTAGTCCTTGAGCTGCGGATCGTTGAGCTGGTTCACGTTGCCGCGCAGCAGGCTCAGCCAGGCGCGGCCGAGTTGGTGCTCCTGCTGCGGCGAGACGATCGCGGAACTGGCGTCGCCCAGTGACGGCAGGTCGTCGGCATGGCCGGGGAAGGCCAGCAGGCAGGCCAGCGTCAGCAGGGTAGGGCGCAACAGGTTCATGCATGAAACTCGCGTCGTTCAAGGTGCCTTACTGTAGCCCGCTCGCACGTTGCCGACCAGTGGCGGTATCCTGCGGGGTCTTTGCACCCTCTCATTGAACCCGCCAGGAGAAACCCGATGAGTGATACCCCTACCTGCGCCGCCGAACTCGACGCCAGCGGGCTCAACTGCCCCCTGCCGCTGCTCAAGGCCAAGATGGCGCTCAACGGCCTGGGCAGCGGCGAGGTGCTCAAGGTGATCGCCACCGACGCCGGCTCCCAGCGCGACCTGCGCACCTTCGCCAGGCTCGCCGGCCATGCGTTGCTGCGCGAGACCGTCGAGGATGGCGTCTACACCTACTGGCTGCGCAAGGCCTGAGTCTCTTTTCAAGGATCGTCAATGTTCAAGGTGCTTCGCGACTGGATGCAACGCTACTTCTCCGATGAAGAAGCGGTGGTGCTCGCAGTCCTTCTGTTTCTGGCCTTTGCCGCGGTGCTCACGCTCGGCGGCATGCTCGCGCCCGTGCTGGCGGGCATGGTCCTGGCGTTTCTCATGCAAGGGCTGGTCAATGCCCTGGAGCGCCTGCGGGTGCCGAGCGGGGTGGCGGTGGGCGTGGTGTTCGCGCTGTTCATGGGGGCGCTCGCGGTGTTCCTGCTGGTCCTGGTGCCGCTGCTCTGGCACCAGTTGATCACCCTGTTCAACGAACTGCCCGGCATGCTGGCCAAGTGGCAATCGCTGCTGTTGCTGCTGCCCGAGCGCTACCCGCACCTGGTCTCGGACGAGCAGGTGCTGCAGGCCATCGAGGCGGTGCGCGGCGAGATCGGCAAGTTCGGCCAATGGGCGCTGACCTTCTCGCTGTCGAGCCTGCCGTTGCTGGTCAACATCATGATCTACCTGGTGCTGGTGCCGATCCTGGTGTTCTTCTTCCTCAAGGACCGCGAGCTGATCGCCCGCTGGGCCAGTGGCTACCTGCCGCGCGAGCGCCGCCTGATGACCCGGGTGGCCGAAGAGATGAACCGGCAGATCGCCAACTACATCCGCGGCAAGGGGATCGAGATCCTGATCTGCGGGATTGCCACCTACATCGCCTTCATCAGCCTGGACCTCAACTACGCGGCCTTGCTGGCGCTGCTGGTGGGGCTGTCGGTGGTGGTGCCCTATGTGGGCGCGGTGGTGGTCACGGTGCCGGTGACGTTGATCGCGCTGTTCCAGTGGGGGTGGGGGGACCAGTTCATCTTGTTGATGGCGGTGTACGCGATCATCCAGGCGCTCGATGGCAACGTGCTGGTGCCGTTGCTGTTTTCCGAGGCGGTGAGCCTGCACCCGGTGGCGATCATCTGCGCGGTGCTGTTGTTCGGCGGGTTGTGGGGCTTCTGGGGGATCTTCTTTGCCATCCCGCTGGCGACGCTGTTCAAGGCGGTGCTCGATGCCTGGCCGAGGCGGGAGCCTGAGGTGGCGCCGCTGTTGTGATGTAGATTGCGGTGGCGCCTGGCTTGTCGGAGCGCCGAACCGCAGCGAAGAGGCCAGCATTGGCGGCACAAAAAAAGCGCCATGAAGGCGCTTTTTGATTCACATGTCCAAGCGGGCACGGGTTACGCCTGATTCAACCCTTGCGCCGCGGCCAACACCGCATCCACATGCCCTGGCACCTTCACCCCCCGCCACTCCTGGCGCAGCACGCCGTGCTTGTCGATCAGGAAGGTGCTGCGGTCAACCCCCAGGTACTCCTTCCCATACAGCTTCTTCAGCTTGATCACATCGAAAAGCTGGCAAAGCGCCTCGTCCTTGTCACTGACCAGCTCGAAGGGAAATCCCTGCTTGGCCTTGAAGTTCTCATGCGACTTGAGCCCATCGCGCGACACCCCGATCACCTCGGTATTGGCCGCCTGGAACGCCGCATACTGGTCACGAAAACCTTGCCCCTGGGTCGTGCAACCCGGCGTGCTGTCCTTGGGGTAGAAGTACAGCACCACCTGGCGGCCTGCGAGGCCGGCCAGGCTCACGGCCTGGCCACTGGTGGCCTGGGCCTGGAAGTCGGCGACGGGTTGGTCGAGTGCTACGGCCATGAAGATTTCCTTACATCGGGTTCTGTGGACGCCACGGTTCGATCAGCGCGTCCAGGTTCAAGGCGTCGGCGAAGTCCAGGAACTGGTCGCGCAGCCAACTGATCTGGGTGCCCGCCGGCAAGGTCACGGTGAACGTGGCATTGAGCATGCTGCTGCCGGTCTGCGGCGCTTCGTAGGTGTCGCTGGTCAGGTTCTCGAGCTCGACGTTGTGGTCGAGGAAGAACTGGCACAGCTCGCTGATGATGTCCGGGCGATAGGCGGCGCTGACGTAGGCCACGTAGGGCAGGGCCTGCGGGCGCACCTCGAGCTCGGCGCTGCGCACCACGTTGAGGGTGAAGGCGTGCTTCTTGCCCAGCGCCGGCAGGCCGGCCTCCAGGCGTGCCAGGGTGTCCCAGCTGCCGGCGACCTGCAGCACCAGCGCGCTGGTCTCGCCGTGGCGGGTCAGGCGCGAGGTGACCACCGCGCAGCGGTTGTCGTTGGCGGCGCGGCTGAGGACATTGGCCAGCTCCATGGGGTTGGCACCCAGGGCGCTGATGACAAGGAATTGTTCGCGTACGGTGGGGGTGGACATGCAGCATTCCTAAAGCGATGAGCGGTCGGTACAGGACGGGTGAAATTGCCTGTCTGGCGGGGCCCGTGGCTCGACATCGGGGCCGTGGGCGCGGGCAGCAAGCGTTGTCGGCGGCCCGGCGGGCCACGCTGTACCGATCAAAGGGGAGAGGGTAGCGAAATCTGGCGCCGAGGGGAATGCTCCTCCCGCCTGCTTCGCTTGTGCAAGGCCGATGGCGCCAGTACCATTACCGCTCTCTTTTTCCGGCAGGAGCAGTTTCATGATTGCGGGCAGTATGGTGGCATTGGTCACTCCCATGGATGCACAAGGGCGTCTTGACTGGGACAGCCTGAGCA
>JAQZAY010000042.1 GCA_029239415.1 Pseudomonas sp.
CCGGCAACAAGAAGCCGTGAACTACGTCGGCGGCCCTCTTTTGGTGCTCGCCGGCGCAGGCTCCGGCAAGACCAGCGTGATCACCCGCAAGATCGCCCACCTGGTACAGAACTGCGGCGTGCGCGCCCAGTACATCGTAGCCATGACCTTCACCAACAAGGCCGCGCGGGAAATGAAGGAGCGGGTCGGCACCCTGCTGCGCCCCGGGGAAGGCCGTGGCCTGACGGTGTGCACCTTCCACAACCTGGGCCTGAACATCATCCGCAAGGAGCATGCGCGCCTGGGCTACAAGCCGGGGTTCTCGATCTTCGACGAGACCGACATCAAGGCGCTGCTGACCGACATCATGCAGAAGGAATACTCGGGCGACGACGGCGTCGACGAGATCAAGAACATGATCGGCTCGTGGAAAAACGACCTGATCCTGCCGCCAGAAGCCCTCGAGAAGGCACGCAACCCGCGCGAGCAGACCGCCGCCATCGTCTACACCCACTACCAGCGCACGCTCAAGGCGTTCAACGCGGTGGACTTCGACGACCTGATCCTGCTGCCGGTCAAGCTGTTCGACGAGCACGCCGACATTCTCGAAAAGTGGCAGAACCGCGTACGCTACCTGCTGGTGGATGAATACCAGGACACCAACGCCAGCCAGTACCTGCTGGTGAAGATGCTGATCGGCAAGCGCAACCAGTTCACCGTGGTGGGCGATGACGACCAGTCGATCTACGCCTGGCGTGGCGCGCGTCCCGAGAACCTGATGCTGCTCAAGGAAGACTACCCTTCCTTGAAGGTGGTGATGCTGGAGCAGAACTACCGCTCCACCAGTCGCATCCTGCGCTGCGCCAACGTGCTGATCGCCAACAACCCGCACGCCTTCGAGAAACAGCTGTGGAGCGACATGGGCCATGGCGACGAGATCCGTGTGATCCGCTGCAAGAACGAGGACGCCGAGGCCGAGCGGGTGGCCATGGAAATCCTCAGCCTGCACCTGCGCACCGACCGGCCCTATAGCGACTTCGCCATTCTCTATCGGGGCAACTACCAGGCCAAGCTGATCGAGCTGAAGCTGCAGCATCACCAGGTGCCCTACCGCCTTTCCGGCGGTAACAGCTTCTTCGGCCGCCAGGAAGTGAAGGACCTGATGGCCTACCTGCGGCTGCTGGTCAATCCCGATGACGACAACGCCTACCTGCGCGTGATCAACGTGCCGCGCCGGGAAATCGGCTCGACCACCCTGGAGAAGCTCGGCAACTATTCGACCGAGCGTGGGGTGTCGATGTATGCCGCCAGCGACGAGCTGGGCCTGGGCGAGTTCCTCGACAGCCGCTTCGCCGAGCGCCTGCAGCGCTTCAAGCACTGGCTCGACGGGGTGCGCCAGCGTGTCGCCCTGGAAGACCCGATCGCCGCGCTGCGCGCCATGGTCGCCGACATCGACTACGAGAACTGGATCCGCCAGAACACCTCCAGCGACAAGGCCGCCGATTTTCGTATCAGCAACGTCTGGTTCCTCATCGATGCCCTGAAGAACACCCTCGAGAAGGACGAAGAGGGCGACATGACCATCGAGGACGCCATCGGCAAGCTGGTGCTGCGCGACATGCTCGAGCGCCAGCAGGAAGAGGAAGAAAACGCCGAGGGCGTGCAGATGATGACCCTGCACGCCTCCAAGGGCCTGGAATTCCCCTACGTGTTCATCATGGGCATGGAAGAGGAAATCCTCCCGCACCGCTCCAGCATCGAGGCCGATACCATCGAGGAAGAACGCCGCCTGGCCTACGTGGGCATCACCCGCGCGCGCCAGACCCTGGCGTTCACCTTCGCCGCCAAGCGCAAGCAGTACGGCGAGATCATCGACTGCTCCCCCAGCCGTTTTCTCGACGAGCTGCCGCCGGACGACCTGGCCTGGGAAGGGCTCGACGATGCACCGGTCGAAGTAAAAGCCGCACGCGGCAACAATGCACTGGCCGATATCCGCGCCATGCTCAAACGCTAGAACATCAACCTTTGCCGCGGACCTGTGCCGTGGCGACCTTTGCTACATCGAGGAATACCACAGTGGAAGCACTGCACCAGAAGATTCGCGAAGAAGGCATCGTGCTTTCCGATCAGGTTCTCAAAGTCGATGCGTTTCTCAACCACCAGATCGACCCGGCGCTGATGCAACTGATCGGCGACGAGTTCGCTCGTCTGTACGCCGATGCAGGCGTGACCAAGATCGTCACCATCGAGGCCTCGGGCATCGCCCCTGCCGTCATGGCCGGCTTGAAGCTGGGTGTCCCGGTGATCTTCGCGCGCAAGCACCAGTCCCTGACGCTGACCGAAAACCTGCTGACCGCCTCGGTATATTCGTTTACCAAGCAGACCGAAAACACCATCGCCATCTCGCCGCGTCACCTGAACAGCAGCGACCGCGTGCTGGTGATCGATGACTTCCTGGCCAACGGCAAGGCGTCCCAGGCGCTGATCTCGATCATCAAGCAGGCCGGCGCTACCGTCGCGGGCCTGGGTATCGTCATCGAGAAGTCGTTCCAGGGCGGCCGCGCCGAGCTCGATGCCCAGGGCTATCGCGTCGAGTCGCTGGCCCGGGTGAAGTCGCTGGTGGGCGGGAAAGTGACGTTCATCGAGTGATCGGGCCGCTGGCGCGGGTTGCCTGCAGCCCCGCCAGCAGCAACCGCTGATACACCTCTTCCCTGATCCCCTGCGGCTTGTCCAGCCCCATGCGCGCCAGCTGCGTGGAGTACGCGCCTGGGTCGGGCGCCTCCAGCGCCGCCTTGCCAAGCTCGAGCATTTCACTGAGCTTGAACTTGCCCTTGAGCCAGTTCAGCGCCCGCAACAGGTCCCGTTCGTCCGGGGTAAAGTCGCTGCCCAGCGGATATTCGGCGAACAGCCGGCCATGGCGTGCCCGCAAGGCTTCGAGCCGCTCAGGTGTGTTGTCGCCGAACCGTTTGTCGAGCTCGAAATCCCGCGCCAGCTTGCCGGCCGCCTTGGCCTGTTCCATCAAGCCCGGCTGAAAGCGTGAGTCGCTGATCGCCAGCAACCGGGCGATCACCTCGCTGTCCGTCTGCCCGCGCAGGTCGGCCATGCCGTACTCGGTGATGACGATGTCGCGCAGGTGCCGTGGGATAGTGCAATGGCCATAGCTCCAGAGCAGGTTGGAACTGACATCGCCCCCTGCTTCGCGCCAGCTGCGCAGCAGCAGGATCGAGCGTGCGCCTTCCAGCGCATGGCCCTGGGCGACGAAGTTGTACTGCCCACCCACTCCGCTGAGCACGCGGCCATCCTCGAGCTGGTCGGCCACCCCGGCGCCGAGCATTGTCATGCTGAACACAGTGTTGAGAAAACGCGCATCGCGTCGCTGTCGGCGCTTCAGGGCTTCCTGGCCGTAGAGTTCGTTGATGAAACCGATGCCGGTCATGGCAAACATGCGGCGCTTTTCCAGCGGCATCTCGCGAAGCCGCTGGTAGAACGCCCGGGGCCCGAGGAAGAACCCGCCATGCACCACCACGCCCTGCTCGTTCGCCGGACGGCGTACCACGCCTGCCTCGGCCAGTGCGAGCAGGCCGTTGACGAACATTTCGCTGCAGCCGTACAGGCCCTGGGCAAAGGTGTCCAGGCCGCCTTCACGCTCGATCAGTGCTTGCCAGGGGCTCAAGTCCATCGCCTCGAGCAGGGCACGGTAGCCCAGGTTGTCGCCCTGGCGCGCGAGCAGGGCCGCCGTCACCGCATCACCCATCGCGCCAATGCCGATCTGCAGCGTGCCGCCATCGCGCACCAGGGCGCTGGCGTGCAGCCCGATGAAATGATCCTGGGTGCTGACAGGCATGTTCGGGGTGGAAAACAGCCGGCGCTGTTCGGGCGTATCGATCAGGATATCGAAGTCTTCGCGTGGCAGCTCCGAATCGCCCGGCATGTAGGGCAGTTCAGCATGCACCTGGCCGAGCACGAGAAGATTCTCGCCCGCCGCGCGGCGCCGGGCGAGCATCGGCAGCAGGTCGAGGGTGATGTCCGGGTTGCAGCTCAGGCTCAGGTAACCGGGGCGCTCGGGGGTGTCGGCGACCAGCTGGGCTACCAGGTTCAGGCCCTTGGCATTGATGTCGCGCGCGGCATGGCTGTAGTTGCTGCTGACGTAGTCCTGCTGCGCCACCTCGCTGTCGAGCAGGCTGCCCGGCTGCATGAAGAACTGCTCGACGCGGATATTGGCCGGGAGCGTGTCGCGCCGCAGGTCGGCGAGGTAGTCGAGCTCCTGGTAGTCGGCGAACACCCGCTCGACAAAAGGCTCCAGGAAGCGCCGTTGCAGGCCATCACCCAGCGGTGGACGGCCCAGGCTCAAGGCGGTGTAGATAGTCAGGCGCCGCTCGGGAAGCGCGCGGATGCGGGCATAGAGCGCGTTGACGAACGCGTTGGGCTTGCCCAGGCCGAGCGGCAGGCCCATATGGATATGCGCTGGCAGACGCGCCAGCACCTGGTCTACCGCCTGTTCGATCGAGCAGCTCTGGGCCATCTTGGTCTCCCGTGACATCCGTGCGTGCACGGGGTTGGACCGGGAGAGGGCCCGCTAAATTCAAAGCCCGGACATCTTCTGGATCGCCGCCTTCAGGTCCTCGTCCGAGCAATCCGCGCAGGTGCCCTTGGGGGGCATGGCGTTGATGCCGGTAATGGCCTTGGCCAGGATGCCATCGAGGCCGCCCTGGTGGTCGGCGCGCTCTTTCCAGGCAGCGGTGTCACCCACCTTGGGCGCCCCCAGCAACCCAGGCCCATGGCAGGCGGTGCAATGCTTGGCGATGATTTCGTCCGGCGTCCTGGTCGCCCCCCCGGAAGCCGTGGCCACCGTTGCCACGCCCTTGCATTCCTGTCCCTGGACGCACACCTTCCCTACCGGCTCCAGGCGCTTGGCAATCTCGTCATTGGTCGCTGCGTGCGCGTTGAAGGCCCATAGGGCAACTATCGCTGCTGGTATGGCCAGCCTGTTCTTGATCTGGTTCACGCGTACACCCTCATGGTGGCTACTCACGCCCGCGGCCACGGTTTGCGGGCCTTGAGAAGTATAGCGAGAAGCCAGGGGCGGCGAAACAACCCTATACTCAGAGTGGTTATTGGCGCGACGATCTGCCGCGCCGTGCCTCAGAAGTTGGCAGGTGTCGCGGCACTGATGAGCCGGGCCGGCTCATCGAAGGGATTGCGGAAGCGATGTGGCCGCGTGCTTTCGAAGTAATAGCTGTCGCCCGCTTCAAGGATGAAGGTTTCCAGGCCTACCACCAGTTCCAGCCGACCTTCCAGGACGATGCCGGTCTCTTCGCCATCATGGGTGAGCATTTCTTCGCCCGTATCGGCGCCAGGCGGATAGATCTCGTTGAGAAACGCGATCGCACGGCTGGGATGGGCCTTGCCGACCAGCTTCATGGTCACGGCACCGTCCGAAATGTCGATCAGCTCGTGGGCCTTGTACACCACCTGGGCGCTGCTCTCAGGCTCGATCTCGGCGGAAAAGAACTCGACCATGGAGATCGGGATGCCGCCCAGCACCTTGCGCAGCGAGCTGATCGAAGGGCTCACGCTGTTCTTTTCGATCATCGAGATGGTGCTGTTGGTCACCCCCGCGCGCTTGGCGAGTTCGCGCTGGGACAGGCCCTTGAGCTTGCGAATGGCTTGTAGTCGTTCACCGACGTCCAAAGCATGAGCCTCCTGATACGAACGGATGGGGTCGAATGTGAACGATATCATGGCAACAGCGTTCAGAATTTACAACACATGGGTCCCCACCCATCTGCCCTGCCGCGCTCAGTCGCCACAGTAGTCCAGGGGTACTCGCTTGAGGTTGCAGAACATCTGGTAGGGGATCATGTCGGCCTGCAGGGCAATGTCGCTGGCCAGTACATGCTTGCCCCAGAGCTCCACCGGGCTGCCAAGGCCGGCTTCGGGCACATCGGTCAGGTCGATGCAGAGCATGTCCATCGACACCCGGCCGATCAGTGCCGCACGCTTGCCAGCTACCATCACGGGGGTGCCGGTCGGCGCCTGCCGCGGGTATCCATCGGCGTAACCCATCGCCACCACGCCTACGCGCGTCGGCCGCGGGCTGACGAAGCGGGCCCCATAGCCCACCGGCTCGCCGGCGGGCAGTTCGCGTACGCTGATGACCCGCGACTGCAGGGTCATCACCGGTTGCAGGCGCGCGGCCTGGGCCTGGGGCACCTCGAAGGGGGTGGCGCCGTACAGCATGAGACCCGGGCGTACCCAGTCACTGGGTACCTGCGGCCAGCCCAGTACCGCCGGTGAGTTGCGCAGGCTGCATTCGGCAGCCAGGCCCTGGCGCGCCGTCTCGAACACGGCCAACTGTTCTTCGCTGGCCGGGCTGTCGAGTTCATCGGCGCGGGCGAAATGGCTCATCAGCACGATGCGCGCCACCTTGCCGCTGGCCAGCAGGCGCTGGTAGGCGTTCTGGTAGTCCTTGGGGTGCAGGCCTACGCGATGCATGCCGGTGTCGAGCTTGAGCCAGACCTTCAGCGGTTTGTGCAGCGGCGTCTGCTCGATCGCCTCGAGCTGCCACAACGCATGCACCACGCACCACAGGTCATGCTGCGCGATCTGCGCCAGTTCGCTGGCCTCGAAGAAACCCTCGAGCAGCAGTACCGGGGCTTTGATGCCCGCCGCGCGCAGCTCCAGCGCTTCTTCGATGCAGGCCACGGCAAAACCGTCGGCCTCGGCCTCCAGCGCCAGCGCGCAACGCACGGCGCCGTGGCCGTAGGCATCGGCCTTGATCACGGCCAGGGCCTTGGCCTGTGTCAGTTCACGGGCAAGACGGTAGTTGTGGCGCAGGGCCTGGAGGTCGATAAGGGCGCGGGCAGGACGCATGACGGCAGCCTTCTGGCAGTCGGGTTGGAGACGAGTTGCAAGCCACAAGCTGCAAGCTGCAAGAAAGAGCGGTCGGTAGCGTTCTGGCGAACGCGGAGCTTGCGCTTTCTCTTGCCGCGTGCAGCTTGCCGCTTGCCGCTACTGGTTAGGCGGTGGCTGGCTTGGACTGGCTGGCCGCTTCGGAGTGCTTTGCATAACGTGAAATATCGAGCCCTTCGGCGCTGATCTGTGGCTTGCGGCGGGCGATCAGGTCGGCCAGCAGGCGGCCCGAGCCACATGCCATGGTCCAACCCAGCGTGCCGTGGCCGGTATTGAGGTACAGGTTGCGAAATGCCGTGGCGCCCACGATCGGCGTACCGTCGGGCGTGGCCGGGCGCAGGCCGGTCCAGAAGCTGGCCTGGTCCAGGTCACCGCCGCGAGGATAGAGGTCGTTGACGATCATCTCCAGTGTTTCACGCCGACGCGGGTTCAAGGACAGGTCGAAACCCGCGATTTCGGCCATGCCGCCGACGCGGATACGGTTGTCGAAACGGGTGATCGCGACCTTGTAGGTTTCGTCGAGGATGGTCGAGGTCGGCGCCATGGCCGGGTCGGTGATCGGCACGGTCAGCGAGTAGCCCTTGAGCGGATACACCGGGGCCTTGATGCCCAGCGGCTTGAGCAGCTGCGGCGAGTAGCTGCCCAGGGCCAGCACATAACGATCCGCGGTCTCCAGCTTGCCGTCGATCCACACGCCGTTCACCCGGTCACCGGCGAAGTCCAGCCGCTCGATGTTCTGGCCAAAGCGAAACTCGACGCCCAACTGCCGGGCCATCTCGGCCAGGCGGGTGGTGAACAGCTGGCAATCGCCGGTCTGGTCGTTGGGCAGGCGCAGGGCACCGGCGAGAATATCCTTGACGCCTTCCAGGGCAGGTTCGACGCGGGCAATGCCGTCGCGGTCGAGCAGCTCGTACGGCACGCCGGATTGCTGCAGGACGGCAATGTCCTTGGCCGCGGCGTCAACCTGTGCCTGGGTACGGAAGATCTGCGTGGTGCCCAGGGTCCGGCTCTCGTAGGCGATGCCGGTTTCGGCACGCAGCTCGTCGAGGCAGTCGCGGCTGTACTCGGACAACCGGACCATGCGTTCCTTGTTCACGGCATAGCGGCTGGCGGTGCAGTTGCGCAGCATCTGCGCCATCCACAGGTACTGGTCGACATCGCCGGTGGCCTTGATGGCCAGCGGGGCATGGCGCTCGAGCAGCCACTTGAGGGCCTTGAGCGGCACGCCAGGCGCTGCCCAGGGCGAGGCATAGCCGGGTGAGATCTGGCCGGCGTTGGCAAAACTGGTTTCCATGGCGGCTGCGGGCTGGCGGTCGACGACGACCACCTCGACACCTTGCCGGGCCAGATAATAGGCACTGGCGGTACCGATCACACCGCTACCAAGCACCAGAACTCGCATGTTGTATCCCTCGCACGCGGCGCACCGCAGACTTTTATTGAAATGGCATGGATGGGCGCAGTATAGGGACGACACACCAGTGCTTTTCACTATATAAAGACCTATATTTGGCGAGAATTCTCGGCAGAGTGGCCTTTTATGGAGGAGCATCCACTATGAGAACCCAGCATCAAACCAAGCGGGAACTGGACAAGATCGACCGCAATATCCTGCGCATCCTGCAGGCCGATGGGCGAATCTCGTTCACCGAGCTCGGCGAGAAAGTCGGCCTGTCGACCACCCCGTGCACCGAACGAGTCCGGCGCCTGGAGCGCGAGGGCATCATCATGGGCTACAACGCCCGGCTCAACCCGCAGCACCTCAAGGGCAGCCTGCTGGTATTCGTCGAGATCAGCCTGGACTACAAGTCAGGGGATACTTTCGAGGAATTTCGCCGGGCCGTGCTCAAGCTGCCGCACGTGCTGGAATGCCATCTGGTGTCCGGCGACTTCGACTACCTGGTGAAAGCGCGCATCTCGGAGATGGCCTCGTACCGCAAGCTGCTGGGCGATATCCTGCTCAAGCTGCCGCATGTGCGCGAATCGAAGAGCTACATCGTGATGGAAGAGGTGAAGGAGAGCCTCAACCTGCCGATTCCCGACTGAGTGTCAGACCAGCACCTGGCGGGTGGTGGCGATGAACCGGTGCACCAGTTGCTCGGCCTCGGGCTCGATCATCTGCACCGGCCGCTGGCCGCGTGGGCAAGGCAGGCGCGGCGTGGTGCCGAACAGGCGGCAGATCATCGGGCGCTCCTCGTAGACCGTGCAGCCTTGCGGGCCCAGGTGCACGCAGTCCAGGTGCTCCATGGCCGACTGCTGCTCGGCCTCGGTCTTGCGCGGCAGGCGGGCCATTTCCTCGGCCGAGGTGGTGACCGGGCCGCAGCAGTCGTGGCAACCGGGGACGCAGGCGAACGAGGGGATGAGTTCGCGCAGGAAGTGGATCTTGTGACGGTTGCAGGACATGGAGGGCGCCATGGTCGGAGAAATCGAGCCCTATTGTGCCTGAAACCGCTGTGCCTTGTGACCGCAGGGCTGGTTGCCTGGGGGGGTGCCGCGACTTATCCTGCATCGAATGTTCCCCAGCCCCAGGATCCCCGATGACCGTACATGCCGCGTCCTACTACGCCGCCAGCAGCACCCCGCACCCGGACTACGCGGCCTTGCAAGGCGAGCTCGACTGCGACGTGTGCATCGTCGGCGGCGGCTATTCGGGGCTCAATACCGCGATCGAGCTGGCCGAGCGTGGCTTCAAGGTCGTGCTGCTCGAAGCGCGCAAGGTCGGCTGGGGCGCCAGCGGCCGCAACGGCGGGCAGCTGATCCGGGGCGTGGGCCATGGCCTGGAGCAATTCCTGCCCCTGCTCGGCGAAGAGGGCGTGCGCAGCCTCAAGCTGATGGGCCTGGAGGCGGTGGATATCGTCCGCGAGCGGGTCGAGCGCAATGCCATTGCCTGCGACCTGACCTGGGGCTATTGCGACCTGGCCAACAAGCCCGCCGAACTCGAGGGCTTTGCGCAGGACGCCGAAGAGCTGCGCAGCCTGGGTTATCGCCATGAGCTGCGCCTGGTGCAGGCCGGGCAGATCCACAGCGTGGTCGGTTCCGATCGCTATGTCGGCGGCCTGGTCGACATGGGCTCGGGCCACCTGCACCCGCTCAACCTGGCCCTTGGCGAAGCCGCGCTGGCCAGCCGCCTGGGCGTGCAGCTGTTCGAGCAATCGGCCGTCACGCGTATCGACTACGGCAGCCAGGTGCAGGTCCATACCGCCCAGGGCCGGGTCCGCGCCAGTACGCTGGTGCTGTGCTGCAACGCCTACCTCAACGACCTCAACCGCGAGATCGGCGGCAAGGTCTTGCCCGCCGGCAGCTACATCGTTGCCACCGAGCCCCTGGACGAAGCCCTGGCGCACCAGTTGCTGCCGCAGAACATGGCGGTCTGCGACCAGCGCGTGGCCCTGGACTACTACCGTCTCTCGGCCGACCGCCGGCTGCTGTTCGGTGGCGCCTGCCATTACTCCGGGCGCGATCCGAAGGATATCGCGGCCTACATGCGGCCGAAGATGCTCAAGGTCTTCCCGCAGCTGGCCAATGTGCGGGTCGACTACCAGTGGGGCGGCATGATCGGCATCGGCGCCAACCGCCTCCCGCAGATCGGCCGGTTGCCCGACCAGCCCAACGTCTACTTTGCCCAGGCCTACTCCGGGCATGGCCTGAACGCCACGCACCTTGCCGGGCGATTGCTGGGCGAGGCCATCAGCGGGCAGGCCAGCGGGCGTTTCGACCTGTTCGCCAAGGTGCCCCACATGACTTTCCCGGGGGGCAAGCACCTGCGCTCGCCGCTGCTGGCGCTGGGCATGCTCTGGCACCGGTTGAAGGAGCTGGCCTAGCCCTTCCAGAAAGGCTTGTGCCCTTCCCTGCTGGCCTCCTCGCGAGTGAGGCCGATATCGCGCAGTTGCGCATCATCGAGCTCCAGCAAGGCAGGGCGGGTCCTGCGGCGACGTAGCATCACGGCCCAATGTCCCTGAACAGGCACCAGGCTGGTCTCAAGTTCGCCGGTGGGTAGAGGCAGTCGCAGATCGATCAGGCTGTTCATTTGCAGTGACTCCAGACAGGTTGTTTCTGGAGCGATGATGCTCGACCTCGTCTGCTTCAATACAGATTCAACCCAGGCTTATTATTTCCATACAGAATTGACATCCCGCCGGCTGAATGGCGTATTTTTGCCAGATCTGTACTGGTCACTGCCCTAAGACAGCTGGAGAGTATGCCGTGACGCTTTATCTCAATCTGGCCGAGCTGCTTGGCGCTCGCATCGAACAGGGCCTGTACCGCCCGGGGCAGCGCCTGCCCTCGGTGCGAGCCCTGAGCGTTGAGCATGGCGTAAGCCTGAGCACGGTGCAGCAAGCCTACCGCCTGCTGGAAGACAACGGCCTGGTCTCGCCCCGTCCCAAGTCTGGCTATTTCGTGCTCGAGCCGCGCAACCTGCCGGCCTTGCCCGACATCAGCCGCCCGGCGCAGCGCCCTGTGGACATCTCGCAATGGGAGCAGGTGCTGGAGCTGGTGCGCAGCACGCCGCGGGCGGACGTGATCCAGCTCGGGCGAGGCATGCCCGACATCGACAGCCCGACCCTCAAGCCCTTGCTGCGCAGCCTCGCTCAGCTCAGCCGGCGCCAGGACATGCCTGGCCTGTACTACGACAACATCCACGGCACTCTGGCCCTGCGCGAACAGATCGCCCGGCTGATGCTCGACTCGGGCTGCCACCTGGGGCCCGCCGACCTGGTGGTCACCACCGGCTGCCACGAGGCTTTGTCCACCAGCATCCGCGCAGTGTGCCAGCCGGGTGACATCGTCGCGGTCGACTCGCCGAGCTTTCATGGCGCCATGCAAACGCTCAAGGGCCTGGGCATGAAGGCCATGGAAATCCCGACCGACCCCATCACCGGCATCAGCCTCGAGGCGCTTGAACTGGCGCTGGAGCAGTGGCCGATCAAGCTGATCCAGATCACCCCAAGCTGCAACAACCCGCTCGGCTACATCATGCCCGAGGCCCGCAAGAAGGCCCTGCTGACCCTGGCCCAGCGCTTCGACGTGGCGATCATCGAGGACGATGTCTACGGCGACCTGGCCTACACCTACCCGCGGCCCCGTACCATCAAGTCGCTCGACGACGATGGCCGCGTACTGCTCTGCAGCTCGTTTTCCAAGACCCTGGCGCCCGGCCTGCGTATCGGCTGGGTGGCGCCCGGCCGCTATCTGGAACGGGTGCTGCACATGAAGTACATAAGCACCGGTTGCACCGCCAGCCAGCCGCAGTTGGCCATCGCCGACTTCATCAAGGGCGGCCACTACCAGCCACACCTGCGACGCATGCGCAGCCAGTACCAGCGCGGCCGCGACCAGATGAGCGACTGGGTGACCCGATACTTTCCGCCTGGCACGCGTGCCAGCCGGCCCCAGGGCGGCTTCCTGCTGTGGGTCGAGCTGCCGGAAGGCTTCGATACGCTGCGCCTGAACCGGGCCTTGCTGGAGCAAGGGGTACAGATCGCCGTGGGCAGCATCTTCTCGGCCTCTGGCAAGTATCGCAACTGCCTGCGCATGAACTTCGCCGCCCAGCCGACGGCGGAAATCGAAGCGGCGGTGCGCAAGGTTGGGGAAACCGCCACTCGCCTATTGGCCGATGCTGAAGACGCCGGGTAACTTTGCCCCGCCCCGCGTGGTCCATATCCCAACGCTTTTGCCGTACAGGACGATCCACCCTTGAGATTCCAGCGAGCCCTGCCTCTGCTGCTGGTGCTTTCGCTCGGCCTTTCCGGCTGCGCCAGCACCAGCGGCCCCCGCGAAGTCAGCCAGGCCCTGCCCGCCAGCCAATCCGCCTTCGGCCGTTCGGTGCAACGCCAGGCCGAGCCTCACGAGGGCCGCTCCGGCTTTCGCCTGCTGCCCAACAGCAACGAGGCCTTTCGTGCCCGGGCCGAGTTGATCAGGCACGCGCAGACCAGCATCGATGTGCAGTACTACATCGTCCATGACGGCCTGAGCACCCGCGCGCTGGTGCATGAGCTGCTGGGCGCGGCCGATCGCGGCGTGCGCGTGCGCATCCTGCTCGACGACACCACCAGCGATGGGCTCGATACCCTGATCGGCACCCTGGCCGTGCACCCGAACATCGACATCCGGGTGTTCAACCCGCTGCACCTGGGCCGGACCACCGGCGCGACCCGGGCCATGGGACGCCTGTTCAACCTGTCGCGCCAGCATCGGCGCATGCACAACAAGCTGTTCCTGGTCGACAACAGCATGTCCATCGTCGGTGGGCGCAACCTGGGCGACGAGTATTTCGATGCCGAGCCGAACCTGAACTTCACCGACATCGACCTGCTCGGCATCGGCCCTGTGGCCGAGCAACTGGGACACAGCTTCGACCAGTACTGGAACAGCTCGCTGAGTCGCCCGATCGGCGATTTTCTCTGGCGCAAGCCGGACGCCAACGACTTGCGTGAAAGCCGCCAGCGGCTCGAGGCTTCCCTGGCCGAGGCAAGGACCAAGCACAAGGCCTTGTATGACCGGCTGATGGCCTATCGGACGCAGCCGCGCCTGGATGCATGGCGCAACGAACTGATCTGGGCCCATGGCCAGGCGCTCTGGGATGCGCCCAGCAAGGTCCTGGCGCGCGACGAGCCGGATCCGCAGTTGCTGATGACCACGCAGTTGGCGCCCGACCTCGACGCCGTCGAACACGAGCTGATCCTGGTGTCGGCATACTTCGTACCGGGCAAGCCGGGGCTGCTGTACCTGACCCGCCATGCCGACGCTGGCATCTCGGTGAAACTGCTGACCAACTCACTGGAAGCAACCGATGTGCCGGCGGTGCATGGCGGCTATGCACCGTACCGCAGGACGCTGCTGGAGCATGGCGTGCAGTTGTACGAACTGCGCCGCCAGCCCGGCGACCCCAGCGCGGGCAACATCAGTTTCCAGGGCAGTTCCGACTCGAGCCTGCACAGCAAGGCCATCGTCCTCGACCGGCGCAAGACCTTCATTGGCTCGTTCAACTTCGATCCACGCTCGGTGCTGTGGAACACCGAGGTCGGCGTGCTGGTGGACAGTCCGCAACTCTCCGGATACACCCGCGAGCTGGCGCTCCAGGGCATGGCTCCGGCGCTGAGCTACCAGCCGAAGCTGGTGGACGACAAGCTTGTGTGGGTGACCGAAGACAATGAGCAGGTGCACACGCTGACCACCGAGCCGGGTGGGATGTGGCGCCGGTTCAATGCCTGGGTGAGCAGGGCGGTGGGGCTGGAGAAGCTGTTGTAGTTGCCCATGCTCAGGTCGCTGCAGGCTCGAACGCATCGCGTCGCCGCGTCAGCAGCACCAGCCCGAACGCCCCGGCCGCCATCAGCAGCGGCAAGGCGTGCCCACTGACCCACTGGCTGCCCGCCCCTGCCAGCAATGGCCCGAGCAGGCAGCCGATGCCCCATAGCTGCGCAACGTGCGCATTGGCCCGCACCAGCGCGTCGTCGCGGTAGCGTTCGCCAATCAGCACCAGGGACAAGGTGAACAAGCCACCGGCGCTGGCGCCGAACAATACCCATAGCGGCCAGATTCCAGGCGTATGCAGCAGCACTGGAATCATCAGGCTCGACCCCAGCAGGGCCAGGGCACAGCCGCTGAACAGCGTGCGCCGCGACATGCGGTCGGCCAGCGCGCCGATCGGCAGCTGCAGTACCGCATCCCCCACCACCACGGTGCTGACCATGAACAGCGCCACTTCCGTGGTGAAGCCCTGCTGCAGGCAGTACACCGGCAACAACGTCAGGATCATCGCTTCGAACGCGGCGAACAGGGCAATGGCCCAGGCGATCACCGGCAAGCGCCGGCAGAAGCCGATCAGGTCCAGCAGCGTCACGCTGCAGGCCTCGGTGCTTGGCGCGCCGCCGCGTCCCAACAGCAGCAAAGGCGCGCAGATCAACAGGCTGGTCGCTGCCCAGAAGCCAAAGTCGTCCTCGGAGCCGAGCAACCCCAGCACCAGCGGGCCCGCCAGCTGGCTCAGCGCATAGCTGCTGCCATACAGCGCCACCAGCCGTCCGCGCCACTGTTCCACCACCAGCTGGTTGATCCAGCTTTCCCCCAGGATGAACACCACCGTCAGGGACATGCCGATCAACAGACGCAGCCCCAGCCACACCGGGTAGCTGGGCAGTAGCGCCAACAGGCCGATGGACAATGCGCCGCCCCACAGGCAAAGGCGCATGGCACTGGGCACACCGACCCAGCCGGCCAGGCGGCTGGCAAGGCTCGCGCCGAGCAGCACGCCAATGGCAGGCATGGCCGCCATCACACCAATGGCAAAACTGCCATAGCCCCAGTTCTCCAGGCGCAGCGACACCAGCGGCATGCTCACGCCCAGCGCCAGGCCGACGCTGAGCACCGAGGCCAGCACGGCAAAATAGGTTCCCCAACGCATCAAAGCCTCCCAGACCTTGCGCAGCAGAAACGAAACAGCCGGGACGGCAATGCCGGCCCGGCTGTTTCAGCCTCGAACAAGCAGCCTTACAACTTGATCCAGGTAGCCTTCAGCTCGGTGTACTTGTCGAGCGCATGCAGCGACTTGTCGCGGCCGTTGCCCGACTGCTTGAAGCCGCCGAACGGCGCGGTCATGTCGCCACCGTCGTACTGGTTGACCCAGACGCTGCCTGCCCGCAAGGCGCGCGCGGTCAGGTGGGCCTTGGAGATGTCGGCGGTCCACACGCCAGCAGCCAGGCCATAGGGGGTGTCGTTGGCGATGGCGATGGCTTCTTCGGCGCTGTCGAAGGTCAGTACCGAGAGGACTGGGCCAAAGATTTCTTCCTGGGCGATCTTCATGGCGTTGTCCACGCCGTCGAAGATGGTCGGCTCGACGTAGGTGCCGCCGGTTTCCTCAAGGATGCGCTTGCCGCCAATCAGCAGCTTGGCGCCGTCGCTGTGGCCGGCTTCGATGTAGGACAGCACGGTGTTCATCTGCTGGGTGTCGACCAGCGCACCGACGGTGGTGGACGGATCCAGCGGGTTGCCGGGCTTCCAGCTCTTCAGGGCCTCGACCACCATGGGCAGGAAGCGGTCCTTGATCGAGCGTTCGACCAGCAGGCGCGAGCCTGCGGTGCACACTTCGCCCTGGTTGAAGGCGATGGCGCTGGCGGCGGCCTCGGCGGCGGCCTGGAGGTCCGGGGCGTCAGCGAAGACGATGTTCGGGCTCTTGCCGCCGGCTTCGAGCCAGACGCGCTTCATGTTCGACTCGCCCGCGTAGATCATCAGCTGCTTGGCAATCTTGGTGGAACCTGTGAACACCAGGGTATCGACGTCCATGTGCAGGGCCAGGGCCTTGCCGACGGTGTGACCGTAGCCGGGCAGCACGTTCAGCACGCCGGCCGGGATACCGGCCTCGATGGCTAGCTGAGCGATGCGGATGGCGGTCAACGGGGATTTTTCGGACGGCTTGAGCACCACCGAGTTTCCAGTAGCCAGGGCTGGGCCGAGTTTCCAGCTGGCCATCAGCAGTGGGAAGTTCCACGGCACGATGGCCGCGACAACGCCCACCGGCTCTCGAGTGACCAGGCCGAGCTGGTCGTGCGGGGTCGGGGCGACTTCGTCATAGACCTTGTCGATGGCTTCCGCGTTCCAGCGCAGCGCACCGGCCGCGCCGGGAATGTCGATGGTCGAGGAGTCGCCGATCGGCTTGCCCATGTCGAGGGTTTCAAGCAGCGCGAGTTCTTCGACGTTCTGCCGCAGCAGGTCGGAGAAGCGGATCAGCACGGCTTTGCGCTTGGCGGGTGCCAGGCGCGACCACACGCCGGAATCGAAAGTGGCGCGGGCATTTTCAACCGCGCGCTGGGCGTCGGCCAGATCGCAGCTGGCGACCTGGGCCAGAAGCCGGCCATCGACCGGGCTCAGGCACTCGAAGGTCGCGCCGGATGCGGCGGCGGTGTACTCGCCATTGATGAAGGCACGGCCTTCGATGTTCAATTGTCGGGCACGCTGTTCCCAGTCCGCACGAGTCAGGGTGGTCATACGAAACTCCTCTCTTGTGAAGGTGCAACGCCACACTGAGGACTCACGGGCGCTGTCTGAAATTCGGGCCGCGCGAAGGACGCGCACAGGCGACTGCTACCCTAAACCACCCGGCCTCAAGTATCAATATATTTGACATAAACGACTATATCGCCACCTTATGTGCATTTTATTAAACAACAAGGCGGATATTTTTTATGAGCATCGACACCATCATCGACTTCGCCCAGGCCCTCACCGAGGCCGAGCGATACCGTCCAGCCGCCGAGAAGATTCTCAAGGGGAACCCGGACCAGGTTGTCTACAACCATTACGCCAGCCCCTGCGGCCAGTTTGCCGCAGGCGTGTGGGAAGGCGCGGTCGGCCAATGGACGGTCAGCTACACGGAGCACGAATACTGCGAGATCGTCCAAGGCGTGTCGGTACTGCGCGATGAGGCCGGTGGCGCCAAGACCCTGCGCAGCGGCGACCGCTTCGTCATCCCGGCAGGGTTCAAGGGCACATGGGAAGTCCTGGAGCCATGCCGCAAGATCTATGCGATGTTCGAGCAGAAGTAAACGCCTGCGCAGAGCCACTGCTTCAGGAGCGTAAAAGACCGGCGGCCGAGTAGCTATTTACCGCTTCAGCTTGCCGCGCCAGGTGAACCATGGCGACGCCCTCACGAAGGGCTCACTCAATGAAGGAAGTCATCATGGAAAACCACATTCATGTGTTGCAACCGGTCCAGCCTCTGATCGGCATGCGCTACGCGCCAAGCGTCAAACCCTACATCCTGGAGCTGACGCAATTGAGCATCGCTGTCGGGCCAGGTGACGTTTCGACCAAGGACCTCAGGACGGACCGAGTCTTCATCAGCGTTGATGACAAAGGCGTCATCAGCAAACTGCACATCGCATGAGATCAGGAGATTCAGACATGGAATGCAGCATTGATCTGATCGGCGCCGTCAGACACCTGATCGGTACGCGTTATGTGCCCAGCGTTAAAACCTACATCCTTGAAATGACCGAGATGGCCATTGTTGTGGGACCGAATGAACCCGCCACTTTCGATATCAGAGGCGACCGTGTGTTCGTCTCCACCGATAAGCAAGGCGTGATCACCAAGCTCCATGTTGGCTGACACG
>JAQZAY010000043.1 GCA_029239415.1 Pseudomonas sp.
GCGGCCGTGTTGATCGAGACCTTGTCGGCACCGGCGTTGAGCAGGTTGCGGATGTCCTGCACGGTGCGCACGCCACCGCCTACGGTCAGCGGGATGAACACCTGGCTGGCCATGCGCTCGACGGTATGCAAGGTGGTGTCGCGGCCATCGACACTGGCCGTGATGTCGAGGAAGGTGATCTCGTCGGCACCCTGCTCGTCGTAGCGACGGGCGATTTCCACCGGGTCGCCGGCATCGCGGATGTTCTCGAACTTGACGCCCTTGACCACCCGACCGTTGTCCACGTCCAGGCAAGGGATGATGCGTTTTGCCAGCGCCATGCGGGAGTCCTCAGCCTTTGTAGGTATCGCAGAAGGCCTGGGCCTCGGCGACGTCCAGGGTGCCTTCGTAGATGGCCCGGCCGGTGATGGCGCCGACGATGCCAGGCGCCTTGGCGTCCAGCAAGGCCTTGATGTCACCCAGGTTGTGGATGCCGCCGGAGGCGATCACCGGAATACGGGTGGCCTCGGCCAGGGCCTTGGTGAAGGGCACGTTGCAGCCCTGCATCATGCCGTCCTTGGCGATGTCGGTATAGACGATCGCCGAGACGCCATCGGCCTCGAAGCGCTTGGCCAGGTCGATCACCTGCACGCTGCTGACTTCGGCCCAGCCATCGGTGGCGACGAACCCGTCCTTGGCATCCAGGCCGACGATGACCTTGCTCGGGAAGGCGCGGCAGGCCTCGGCCACGAACTCGGGCTCCTTGACGGCCTTGGTGCCGATGATCACGTAGCTGACGCCAGCCTTGACGTAGTGCTCGATGGTCTCGAGCGAGCGGATACCGCCACCGATCTGGATCGGCAGGGTGGGATAGCGCTTGGCGATGGCGGTGACCACTTCGCCATTGACCGGCTGGCCTTCGAAGGCGCCGTTGAGGTCGACCAGGTGCAGGCGGCGGCAGCCACCCTCGACCCACTTGGCGGCCATGCTCACCGGGTCATCGGAAAATACCGTCGAGTCTTCCATGCGGCCCTGGCGCAGGCGTACGCAGGCACCATCCTTGAGATCGATAGCGGGGATAATCAGCATGCTCTTTCCTTCGTCAATTCAAGCGGCAAGTTGCAAGCGGCAAGCTATGCGCGGTGGTCGTTCGATAGGCGATCAGGTTTGACTTGCAGCGTGCAGCTTTCAGCCTTTTTCCAACGCCCACAGGTCGCTTTCGATGCTCTCGAACCGCTCCTTGAGGTGCAGCTGAACATCGGCGATCGCCCTGTTGTAGTAATGCGGTGCAATGTCCTTGCTGAACACATCGAGCACTTCGGCCACCTCGAAGGAGCCCAGTTGCAGCTCGAAGCGGTCTTCGAGAAACCGCTTCAAGGTATCGAGCGCCTCGCGCTCCTGCTCGGGGGTCAGCGTGATGACTGGAGCCTTGGTCTTCGACCGGCTCATCACCAGCGCCCGTCCCAGGCGATGAAGTTCTGCAGCAGCTGCAGGCCGTGGGTATGGCTCTTCTCGGGGTGGAACTGCACGGCGAAACGCGAGCCCTCGGCCAACGCCGCGGCGAAGTCGACGCCATAGTGACCGCGCCCGACCACCTGGCCCGGCTTGCCGGCATTGATGTAGTAGCTGTGCACGAAGTAGAAACGCGCGCGGTCGGGGATGTCGTGCCACAGCGGGTGGTCGACGGCGCGGGCGACTTCGTTCCAGCCCATGTGAGGCACCTTGAGGTGCTCGCCGTCTTCGCTGAGATCCTTGCCGAAGAACTTCACCTGGCCGGGAAACAGCCCGATGCAATCGACACCGTCGTTTTCCTCGCTGTGGTCCAGCAGCGCCTGCATGCCTACGCAGATGCCGAGGAACGGACGGTCCTGGCTGACCTCGCGCACCAGGCTGTCGAAGCCCAGGCGGCGGATTTCGGCCATGCAGTCGCGGATCGCGCCGACCCCGGGAAACACCACGCGGTCAGCCTCGCGGATGACCGCGGCGTCGCTGGTCACCAGCACCTTGCCGGCGCCCACGTGCTCGAGGGCCTTGGCGACCGAGTGCAGGTTGCCCATGCCATAGTCGATGACGGCTACTGTCTGCATCAGAGGCAACCCTTGGTGGAGGGCATTTGCCCGGCCATGCGCTCATCGCGCTCGACGGCCATGCGCAGGGCGCGGCCAAAGGCCTTGAACACAGTCTCGATCTGGTGGTGGGTGTTGTGTCCACGCAGGTTGTCGATGTGCAGGGTCACCAGGGCGTGGTTGACGAAGCCCTGGAAGAACTCCTGGAACAGGTCGACATCGAAGCCACCGACCGAGGCGCGGGTGTAGGGCACGTGCATCTGCAGGCCGGGACGGCCGGAGAAGTCGATGACCACGCGCGACAGCGCCTCGTCCAGCGGCACGTAGGCGTGGCCATAGCGGAAGATGCCCTTCTTGTCGCCGATGGCCTGGGCGAACGCCTGGCCAAGGGTGATACCCACGTCTTCCACGGTATGGTGATCGTCGATGTGCAGGTCGCCCTTGCACTCGATGTCCAGGTCGATCAGCCCGTGCCGGGCGATCTGGTCGAGCATGTGTTCGAGAAAAGGCACGCCGATATCGAATCGGGCCTTGCCAGTGCCATCCAGGTTGATCGAGGCCTTGACCTGGGTCTCCAGGGTATTGCGCTCGACGGAAGCCTTACGTTCGACCATCACCAGCTCCGCAAAATCATTGGGCGAAAGGGCATCATTATAGGCCCAGAACCGCCCGGCTTGAAACGCGGATGACATATGGCAGGGAGAAATGTCGCTGGCGGGACATTGCGGTCCCGAATTTCGGAATATTTGCTGTGCCCGGAGCGGCGGCGCCTGAAGAAAAGGCGCCGCCACCCTCACATCACTGGAACAGCACCGCCGTCTTCTGCAGCGTCGCCCAGATTCCCCACGCCAGCGGAATGCCCACCGCCAGCCAGGCCGCGACCGCCAGCGGCACGCTGCCCGGCGCCGCCTGCCATGCCAGCGACTGGCTGCCATCGGCGCCCTTGTCGTGGCTCAGGGCGCGTTCGGCGGCAAGCTCTGCATCGGTCATGAAGTACTTGTCGGCCACCGGGCGCACCAGGGCGTTGCAGATGAAGCCCAGCACCAGCAGGCCGGCCAGGATGTACAGCGTGATGTCGTAGGCGGCCGCCCGCTCCACGCCCAGCGCCAGCTGGTACTCGCGAAGGTAGGTGATCAGCACCGGGCCAAGCACGCCAGCGGCGGCCCAGGCGGTCAACAGGCGGCCATGGATCGCGCCGACCATCTGCGTGCCGAACAGGTCGGCCAGGTAGGCCGGGACCGTGGAGAAACCACCACCGTACATCGACAGGATGATGCAGAACGCCGCGACGAACAGCGCCACGTTGCCCAGGTGGCCCATGTTCGGCACCAGCGAATACAGCGCCACGCCCAGGGCGAAGAAGGCGAAGTAGGTGTTCTTGCGACCGATATAGTCGGAGAACGACGCCCAGAAGAAGCGCCCGCCGATATTGAACAGGCTAAGAAGTCCGGTGAAGCCCGCGGCGATCGCGGCGATCTGCCCGAGCTGCGTGGCGTCGAGCTCGCTGAAGGTAAGCTCGTTGCCCAGCAGCTTGCCGGCGAACACTTCCTGCAGCAGCGGCGAGGCCATGCCCAGGATGCCGATACCGGCCGAGACGTTGAGGCATAGCACCAGCCAGATCAGCGCGAACTGCGGGGTTTTCCACGCCACGCTCACATGCACGTGGCGGTGGGTGATCATGGTGTTGGCCTTTTTCACCGCAGGCGTCCAGCCCTTGGGCGTCCAGCCGGTCGGCGGCACGCGGTAGGCCAGGGCACCGCCGGTCATGAACACGAAGTAGATCAGCGCCATCACCACGAAGCTCTGCCAGACGCCGACTTCAGCGGCGCTCGAGAAGTGCCCCATCAGCGCCGTCGCCAGCGGTGCGCCGACCATGGCGCCGCCACCGAAGCCCATGATCGCCATGCCGGTGGCCATGCCACGCTTGTCCGGGAACCACTTGATCAGCGTCGAGACCGGCGAGATATAGCCCAGCCCCAGGCCGATCCCCCCGATCACGCCCGAGCCCAGCCACATAAGCCACAGCTGGTGGGTATGGACCCCCAACGCCGAGATCAGCAGGCCACCGCACCAGCACAGCGCCGATACCAGGCCCGCCTTGCGAGGGCCGGCGTGCTCCAGCCAGCCGCCAAGCACCGCGGCCGAGCAGCCGAGGAAGACGAAGAACAGCGTGTAGATCCAGCTCAGCATGGAAATCTGCCAGTCGCAGTCAGCGCTGAACAGGCGAGCGATGAAGCCCATGTCTGGCGCACAGGCGACCGGCGAGGTGATACCGATGGCCTGGGACAGCGGCAACCAGAACACCGAGAACCCGTAGGCCATGCCGATGCACAAGTGGATGGCCAGGGCTGCCGGCGGTACCAGCCAGCGGTTGAAGCCCGGCCGGGCGATGATGCGCTCCTTCGACAGGAAGCCAGGCGCTGTCGCGACGGCCTCCGTCGTGATACTGCTGTTCATTCGGATTTTCCTTCGTAGGTGTTGGCGTAGCTGTGGATTCGATGCCCGGCTCTTCTGGGTGCACACAGGCTGAAACCCGGCCGTTCTCGGCAAACTCCGCGACAATAGGCCGCAGCCGCTTCAAAAGCGGCGCAAGATTAGCACTTGGCGGTGCCAATGGAAGCATTCTGACACTGTTGTTTTTTCATCAACTGTCCCAGGGTATTTACCGCGGGTTGTAACCAAAGCGCCGGCCGGGTACTCAGCGAGCAACCGCGCGGCGCTATACTCTGCCGCTGAATTTTTGAATCGGACTACAAGGACTCGCCCATGAAAGCGTTCGGCAAAATCCTGGGGCTAGGGCTTCTCGGGTTGTTGCTGATCATCGTGGCTCTGGGCTTCGCCCTGACCCACCTTTTCGATCCCAACGACTACAAAGACGAAATCCGCCAGCTGGCGCGCGACAAGGCACATGTGGAGCTGACCCTCAACGGGGATATCGGCTGGAGCCTGTTCCCCTGGCTGGGCCTGGAACTGCACGAAGCCAGCATCGCCACCCTGAACAATCCACAGGCGCCTTTCGCCGACCTGCAGATGCTGGGCTTGTCGGTGCGCGTTCTGCCGTTGCTGCGCCGTGAAGTGCAGATGAGCGATGTGCGCGTCGAAGGGCTGAACCTGGTCCTGCTGCGCGACGAAAACGGGCACGGCAACTGGGAAGACATCGGCAAGCCATTGCCGGCCCGGAATGCCGATGGCACCCCGGTGGCGCCCCAGGCCAGCACTTCGCCTGACCAGGCCCCGCAAGAGCCTGCCAGCGAGCGTTCGGTCAAGCTGGACATCGACAGCCTGACCGTCAACAACGCCCGTGTGCAGTACACCGACGCCAAGACCGGGCAGAGCCTGGTCGCCGAGAGCATCCAGCTCAGCAGCGGCGCCGTGCATGAAGGCAGCAACATCCCGCTGAAGATGACCGCCTTCTTCACTGCCGGCCAGCCAAGCATGCGTGCGCGCACCGAGCTCAACGGCCAGCTGCGCTTCGACCGCAAGCTCAAGCGCTACAACTTCGAGGACATGCGACTGACCGGCGAGGCCTCGGGCGAGCCGCTGGCGGGCAAGACCATGACCTTCGCCGCCCAGGGCCAGTTGCTGGTCGACCTGGCGGCCAATGTCGCCGAATGGAACGGCCTGAAGATTTCCGCCAACCAGCTGCGCGCGCTCGGCGAGCTGAACCTGCGTGACCTCGACAAGGCGCCGCAGCTCAGCGGCGGCCTGTCGATCGCCCAGCTCGACCTGCGCAGCTTCCTCGACAGCATAGGCCACCCGCTGCCCGCCACTGCCGACCCTGCCGCGCTGGGCAAGGTCGAGCTGGTCAGCCGCCTGCAGGGCACCCGCAACAGCCTCGCGCTCGAAGACCTCGCGGTGAAGATCGACGACAGCACCTTCAGTGGTCGCATCGCCATCGAAGACTTCGCCAGGCAAGCCTTGCGTATCCAGCTCAAGGGCGACACATTCGACGCCGATCGCTACCTGCTGGCCAAGAGTGAGCAAGCCAAGGGCGCCACGGCCGCACGCCAGGCCGAGGTCAAGCAGCAGGAGGCCAGCGCCGTCGCTGAGCCAAGCAGCACCCCGCTGCCGACTGCCCCGACCCAGGTCGCCTGGAGCAGCGACAAGCTGCTGCCGGTCGACCGCCTGCGCCAGCTCGACCTGCAGGCCGATGTGAGCTTTGGCGCGCTGACCCTGACCAAGCTGCCGATCACCATCGCCAACCTCAAGGCCCAGGGCAAGGACGGGATGATCACCCTCGAGACCCTGCGCGGCGGCCTCTACAACGGCACCTTCGAGGCCCGCGGCAACCTGGATGTTCGCCCTGCGGTGCCACAGGTCGGCGTTACCATGGCGATCACTCGCGTGCCGGTCGAGCAGTTCATCAAGACCGACGACGCCACCCAGGCCCCGCCGGTCAAGGGCCTGCTGACCCTGACCAGCGCGCTGACCGCCACCGGCAACAGCCAGAAAGAGCTGATCGACACCCTCAACGGCAACGCCAGCTTCACCATCAACAATGGCGTACTGGTCAATGCCAACCTCGAACAACAGTTGTGCCAGGCCATCGCCATGCTCAACCGCAAGCAGCTCAGCGGCGAACCGCGCGGCAAGGACACTCCTTTCCAGGAGCTCAAGGGCAGCCTGGTGATCCGCAACGGCGTGGCCAGCAACCCCGATCTCAAGGCGCGCATCCCAGGGCTTGCGGTCAACGGCAACGGCGACCTGGACCTGCGCGTGCTGGGCATGGACTACCGCATCGGCGTGACCGTCGAGGGCGACCAGCGTGCCATGCCGGACCCCGCCTGTCAGGTCAACGAGCGCTACGTCGGCGTGGAGCTGCCGCTGCGCTGCCGTGGTCCGCTGGAACTGGGCGCCAAGGCCTGTCGCCTGGACCAGGATGGCCTGGGCAAGGTTGCCGCCCAGGTGGCCGGCAACCGCATCAACGAGAAACTCAACGAGAAGATCGACGAAAAGCTCGGTGACAAGGTCAGTCCCGAGCTCAAGGACGCGCTCAAGGGGTTGTTCAAGCGATGAGCCCCGAGCAGTTCTCCGGCGCCGTGCTGCAATGGTATGACCGGCATGGCCGCCACGACCTGCCCTGGCAACAGGGCATCACCCCGTACCGGGTGTGGGTGTCGGAAATCATGTTGCAGCAGACCCAAGTCAGTACCGTGCTCAACTATTTCGACCGTTTCATGCAGGCCCTGCCGACCGTGCAGGCGCTGGCCGAGGCGCCTGAAGACGAAGTGCTGCACCTGTGGACGGGCCTGGGCTACTACACCCGGGCGCGCAACCTGCACAAGGCCGCGAAGATCGTCGTCGAGCAGCATGGCGGTGAGTTTCCGCGCAGCGTCGAGCAGCTCACCGAGCTTCCCGGCATCGGCCGCTCCACCGCGGGTGCGGTGGCCAGCATCAGCATGGGCATTCGCGCGCCGATCCTCGACGGCAACGTCAAGCGCGTGCTGGCCCGCTACACCGCCCAGGAGGGCTACCCTGGCGAACCCAAGGTGGCCAATGCCCTGTGGGCCAACGCCGAGCTGTACACGCCGCTGAGCCGCGTCAACCACTACACCCAGGCGATGATGGACCTGGGCGCGACCCTTTGCACCCGCAGCAAGCCCAGCTGCCTGCTCTGCCCGCTGCGCAGTGGCTGCCAGGCCCACCTGCTGGGCCTGGAGACCCGCTACCCGGTGCCCAAGCCGCGCAAGACGCTGCCGCAGAAACGCACGCTCATGCCCTTGCTGGCCAACCACGAAGGCGCCATCCTGCTTTACCGGCGGCCGTCGACTGGCCTCTGGGGCGGTTTGTGGAGCCTGCCCGAGCTCGATAGCCTCGACCAGCTCGACGACCTCGCCAGCCAGCACGGCGTGCGCCTGGCGGGCAGTCATGCCCTGGATAGCCTTACCCACACTTTCAGCCATTTCCAGCTGGCCATCGAGCCCTGGCTCGTGCGCGTCGACCCACTCGGGCAGCACGTGGCCGAGCCCGACTGGCTCTGGTATAACCTCGCCACCCCGCCGCGCCTGGGCCTCGCCGCCCCGGTCAAGAAGCTCCTCAAGCGCGCGGCCGACGAACTGATTGCAGGAGAGTCCCGATGACCCGCACCGTACTGTGCCGCAAATACAATGAACAGCTGCCTGGCCTGGAGCGCCCGCCCTACCCGGGTGTCAAGGGCCAGGACATCTTCGAGCATATCTCGCAGAAGGCCTGGGCCGACTGGCAGAAGGAGCAGACCATGCTGATCAACGAGAAGCGCTTGAACATGATGAACGCCGAGGACCGCAAATTCCTCCAGGGCGAGATGGACAAGTTCTTCTCTGGCCAAGCGTTCGAGAAGGCCGAAGGCTACGTGCCGCCGAGCGAATGACCCGGCAAAACCGTAACCGACGGAATTAATTTAAGAAATTTTCAAAAAGTCGTTGACGCAAACCTGAAAAAGCCTTTTAATGCGCCCCGTTGCCCAGATAGCTCAGTCGGTAGAGCAGAGGATTGAAAATCCTCGTGTCGGCGGTTCGACTCCGTCTCTGGGCACCAAAACAAATGAAACCCCTGAATCGAAAGGTTCAGGGGTTTTTTGTTTGCGCTCGGAAAACCCGCCTCCCCTTGGGTTTGCCCGCCAACTGCGATTCAATACGCACCCTTTCCGCCACCCCAGGATCATGCCCATGGCTTCCAGCACCAAACAGCAGAAACGCGCCAAGCGCGCCGCCACCAAGGCCAAGCAGAACCGCATGGTACGCAGCGGCCAGGCGGTCAAGGCCAGCAGCGGCGAAAGCAGCAGCGTCGAGCAGGTGTTCGCCAAGGCGATGGAGTCTGACAGCTACAGCGATCTGTTCGAGAAGATGAAAAAGGCCCAGGAAGGCGGGCTGGTGCCGATGATCTCGGTGTTCCTGGTCGACCCGCTGCTGACGCTGGTGCTCAAGGGGCACAAGGAAGAGCACGCCACCGACTACATCGTGCTGGTGTTCAATGCCTACCGCACCTGGCTGGACGGCGCCGACGAGGACACCACCATGGCGTGGCTGGAAAGCGATGAGTTCCAGGAGGCCTATGTCACGGCCTCGGAGAATGTGGCCAAGCTGCAGCAGGCGCAGAAGCAATTCGGCTGATCGCCACTGAGGCAATGAAAAAGGCCGCGTCTTTTCGGGACGCGGCCTTTTTCATTTCAGCAGCAATCAGCTATCCAACGCCACCCGCCCGGCAGCCAGCTTCTCGCCCTGGCGCCTGCGCTGCACCAGCAACCCGGCCGCGACCACGCCAATGCTCAGCAAGGCCGTGGCGACGATCTCGGCGCGATGATCTGGACGAATCGCCATCACCACCAGCACCGCGACGATAAACGCGATGGTGGCCCAGGTCAGCCCTGGGAACAGCCACATCTTGAAGGCGATCTGCTCGCCACGCTCCATGCGCTGGCGGCGCATGCGCAGTTGCGAGATGGAGATCACCAGGTACACCAGCAGGGCAATGGCGCCGGAGCTGGCCAGCAGGAACTCGAAGACCTGCGCCGGGGCCACGTAGTTGGCGATCACGGTCAGAAAGGCCGCGGCAGTCGACAGCAGCACCGCGACGTGTGGCGTACCAGCCTTGGTGGTGCGCTGGGCCACGGCGGGCGCGTCGCCACGCTTGCTCAGCGAGAACAGCATGCGCGAGGAGGTGTACAGCGCCGAGTTCAGGCAGCTGGTCACGGCGATCAGCACGACGATATCGACGATCAGCTTGGCATTGGGCACGCCGATGCGGCTGAGCACGGTCTGGTAGGAACCGCCAGCAGCCAGCGCCGGGTCGTTCCACGGCACCAGGGCCACGACCAGGAAGATCGACACCAGGTAGAACAGGCAGATACGCCAGATCACCGAGTTGGTGGCCTTGGTGATCTGCTTGCCCGGATCCTTCGATTCGGCCGCGGCGATGGTGACGATCTCGGTGCCCATGAACGAGAACATGGTGGTCAGCATGGCAGCCAGTACCGCGCCCAGGCCGTTGGGCATGAAGCCCTGGGTATCGAACAGGTGACTGGCCCCGCTGACTTCGCTGTTGGGGACGAAGCCGAACATGGCCGCGCAGCCAGCAACGATGAAGGCGACGATGGCCAGCACCTTGAGCAAGGCGAACCAGAACTCGAACTCACCGTAGTTCTTCACACTGCACAGGTTGGTCGCGGTAAGCGCCAGGGTGATGACCAGGGTAAACACCCAGAAGTCCACGGCCGGGAACCAGGCATGCAGGATGGCGGCGGCGGCGTTGGCTTCCAGCGGGATCACCAGCACCCAGAACCACCAGTACAGCCAGCCGATGGTGAAGCCGGCCCAATGGCCGATGGCGCGGTCGGCGTAGGTGGAGAACGAGCCGGTATCGGGTGAGGCGATGGCCATTTCGGCAAGCATGCGCATGACCAGCACTACCAAGGTACCGGCCGCGGCATAGGCCAGGATCACGGCAGGCCCTGCCTCGGCGATGGCATGGCCGGAACCGACGAACAAGCCGGCGCCAATCACGCCTGCGATGGACAGCATGGTCACATGCCGTTGCTTGAGCCCCTGAGCGAGGTCATTGGAGGTGTGCGTACCGCTCATATAACTACCTTTGCAAGGAGTGGTCAGGTATCGGCCAGGACGCAGCGCAGACAGAACCACGCTGAATCCGATACCTGGGCTTGGCAATAAGCGCGCCAGCGGAGCGGATTCCTGTCAGAACGCTGCCATGTCCTGTGCTATAAGGCCCGCCGCCCTTTCGGCCATCGATTGACCGAAAGGCCTTCAAAAGCAGGTATTACTGAAATACTCACTTACAAGTGCACCAAAGGTGCCTCTAAGTAACACCCACGCTCCAAAACGGCGCAAAAAAAGCGCAACCCTTTGGCGCAACCACCGAACAACCTCCTGCCTGCAGGTGCCACCCGCCAAAAACGGCTGGCCAGTCACAGTCAAAACTGGCACCATCGCGCCTTTTTTCATCAGGGCCACACGGCTCGGCAGCCCCTGCTGCGGACATCCGCGCGACAGTCCACTGCAGCGATGCGACAACTGCCGTGCCATCACCCGATTGCCCTAGTGACCCGGTTGGTGGTCATTGCGCCGCTATGCTAGCTTGGCGCTCGCCAGGAAGGCCGCCAACAGCTGGGAACGCAACCGAATACATGAGGACCGCACATGGCCCAGGCCACGCCCGCGTTGGAAATCCGCAACCTGCACAAACGCTACGGCGAGCAGGAGATACTCAAGGGCATTTCGCTGACCGCGCGCGACGGTGACGTGATCTCCATCCTGGGATCATCCGGCTCCGGCAAGTCCACCCTGCTGCGTTGCATCAACCTGCTGGAAAACCCCCACCAGGGCCAGATTCTCGTCGCCGGTGAAGAACTCAGGCTCAAGCCGGCGAAAAACGGCGAGCTGTTCGCCGCCGACAACCGCCAGATCAATCGCCTGCGCAGCGAGATCGGCTTCGTGTTCCAGAACTTCAACCTCTGGCCGCACATGTCGATCCTCGACAACATCATCGAGGCCCCGCGCCGGGTGCTGGGCCAGAGCAAGGCCGAAGCCGTCGAGCATGCCGAGGCGCTGCTGGCCAAGGTCGGCATCCACGACAAGCGCCACGTCTACCCGGCGCAGCTGTCCGGCGGGCAGCAACAGCGTGCGGCCATTGCCCGTACCCTGGCCATGAAGCCCAAGGTCATCCTGTTCGACGAGCCGACCTCGGCCCTCGACCCGGAAATGGTCCAGGAAGTGCTTAACGTTATTCGCGCGCTCGCCGAAGAAGGGCGCACCATGCTACTGGTAACCCACGAAATGGGCTTCGCCCGGCAAGTGTCCAGCGAAGTCGTTTTCCTGCACCAGGGCCTGGTCGAGGAGCAAGGAACGCCGCAGCAGGTTTTCGAGAACCCGACCTCGGCACGTTGCAAGCAATTCATGTCCAGCAACCGCTAACGGAGCAACACGCATGCAGACCTACAAGAAATTCCTCCTGGCAGCTGCCGCCACGCTGGTGTTCTCGGCCAACGCCATGGCCGCGGAAAAACTGCGCATGGGGATCGAGGCGGCCTACCCGCCGTTCAACAACAAGGATGCCAGTGGCCAGGTGGTCGGCTTCGACAAGGACATCGGCGACGCCCTGTGCGCCAAGATGAAAGTCGAGTGCAGCGTGGTCACCTCCGACTGGGACGGCATCATCCCGGCCCTGAACGCCAAGAAGTTCGACTTCCTGGTCTCCTCGCTGTCGATCACCGACGAGCGCAAGCAGGCCGTGGACTTCACCGACCGCTACTATTCCAACAAGCTGCAGTTCATCGCGCCGAAGAACGTCGACTTCAAGACCGACAAGGAGTCGCTCAAGGGCAAGTCGATCGGCACCCAGCGCGCCACCCTGGCGGGCAGCTGGCTTGAGGACAACTACGGCAGCGATATCGACATCAAGCTGTACGACACCCAGGAAAACGCCTACCTGGACCTGACCTCGGGCCGCGTCGACGCCATTCTTGCCGACAAGTACGTCAACTACGACTGGCTCAAGACCAAGGAAGGCCAGGACTACGAGTTCAAGGGCGAGCCCGTGGTCGAGAGCGACGAGATCGGCATCGCGGTCCGCAAGGGTGACGATGCGCTGCGCAACAAGCTCAACGCTGCCTTGAAGGAAATCATTGCCGACGGTACGTACAAGAAGATCAACGACAAGTACTTCCCGTTCAGCATCTATTGATTCGCCCCGACCGGTACCGCCCTGCGCGGTGCCGGTCCCTTGAACAAACCTGCCAATGAATATCGACCTACACGGATTCGGTCCGGCCCTGCTGGCCGGCACCCTGATGACCGTCAAACTGGCGCTCTGCGCCTTGCTGCTGGGGCTGGTCCTCGGGCTGCTGGGCGCGCTGGCCAAGACTTCGCAGGCCAAGCCATTGCAATGGCTTGGCGGCGCCTACTCGACCCTGGTTCGCGGCGTGCCCGAACTGCTCTGGGTCTTGCTGATCTATTTCGGCACCGTCAGCCTGATGAACCGGCTGGGCGAAGCCCTGAACCTGCCCGGCCTCGAGCTCAACGCCTTCGCTGCCGGCGTCATCGCCCTGGGCCTGTGCTTTGGCGCCTACGCCACCGAAGTGTTCCGCGGCGCGATCCTGGCCATCCCCAAGGGCCATCGTGAAGCGGGGCTGGCCCTGGGCCTGTCGCGCGGGCGCATCCTGTCGCGGATCATCCTGCCGCAGATGTGGCGCATCGCCCTGCCTGGCCTTGGCAACCTGTTCATGATCCTGATGAAGGACACCGCCCTGGTCTCGGTGATCGGCCTTGAAGAGATCATGCGTCACTCGCAGATCGCCGTGACCGTGAGCAAGGAGCCCTTCACCTTCTACATGGTCGCCGCCTTCATCTACCTGAGCCTGACCGTGGTCGCCATGACCGGCATGCACTTCATGGAAAAACGCGCCGCTCGCGGCTTCGCGAGGGCCAACCAATGAACTGGGAAGTGATCATCAAGTGGCTGCCACGCCTGGCCCAGGGCGCGACCCTGACCCTGGAACTGGTGGCCATCGCCGTCGTCGCCGGGCTGATCCTGGCGATCCCGCTGGGCGTCGCCCGCGCCTCGCGCCACTGGTACGTGCGCGCCGTGCCCTACGGCTACATCTTCTTCTTCCGCGGCACGCCGTTGCTGGTGCAGCTGTTCCTGGTCTACTACGGGCTGGCGCAGTTCGACGCCGTGCGCAGCAGCTCGCTGTGGCCGTACCTGCGCGACCCGTTCTGGTGCACGGTGCTGACCATGACCCTGCACACCGCCGCCTATATCGCCGAGATCCTGCGCGGCGCCCTGCAGGCCATCCCGCGTGGCGAGATCGAGGCGGCGCGGGCACTGGGCATGTCGCAGGCCAAGACACTGTTCTACATCATGCTGCCGCGCGCCTCGCGCATCGGCCTGCCGGCCTACAGCAACGAAGTGATCCTGATGCTCAAGGCCAGCGCCCTGGCCAGCACCGTGACCCTGCTGGAGCTGACCGGCATGGCCCGCACGATCATCGCCCGCACCTACCTGCCGGTGGAGATCTTCTTCGCGGCCGGGGTGTTCTACCTGCTGATCTCGTTCCTCCTGGTCCAGGGCTTCAAGCTGCTCGAGCGCTGGTTACGCGTCGACGCCTGCCAAGGCCGCTGACCACTGCGACGGGGCTGATCACAGCCCCGTTTTTCATGGATCAACATGACCATGCCGACCTTTCTGCAGGGTGACCTGCTGCTTGCCCGTTTCCAGGCGCTGGATGGCTTTCTTTGCCAGCACCAGGCGTTGTGGCGTCCACGTCCCTTCACGCATCTGCAATTGCCGTGGGAAGAATCGCACCCCGAGCTGGCCGCGTGGCTGCGCGAGCGCACCCTCGGAGAAGCCGAGGCCTATCAGCAGCATCCCGGGCAATTGCCCGCGCCCGCGCCTTTTCCTGCATTGGCAGAACAGGCTTTTCGCCTAGGTGACGTAGGCGAGTTGCCCGACAGCGGCCTGCATCCGGCCGGGCATCGCCTGGACGCCAACGTGCCTGGGCGCAAATGGCAGCAGATCGAAGCGTTTGGCCGTCGGCTGGGCTTTCGAGAGCCCGCCCGGCACTGGCTGGACTGGTGCTCGGGCAAAGGCCACCTTGGCCGGCGCCTGCTCCAACCCGGCCAGCACCTGACATGCCTTGAGCACGACGCGGAGCTGGTCGCGGCCGGCGAGGCCTTGAGCGTGCACCATCACTTGCCTGCCCAGCATGTGGAGCAGGATGTCATGGCCTCGGACAGCGGCCGGCACCTGGATTCCGGCAAGAGCGTGGTGGCCCTGCACGCCTGTGGCGACCTGCATGTGCATCTGCTGCGACTGGCCAGCGAACAAGGATGCCGGCAACTGGCGGTGGCGCCCTGCTGTTACAACCGCATCCAGACAGATACCTATCAACCGTTATCCACAGCCGCGCAGGCTTCGGCGCTTGAGCTGTCGCTGATCGACCTCGGCCTGCCGTTGAGCGAAGCCGTCACCGCAGGCGCCCGTGTGCGGCGCCAGCGCGATCTTTCCATGGCCCGTCGACTGGGATTCGACCTGCTGCAGCGCGAACAGCGTGGCAGTGATGATTACCTGCCGACACCTTCGCTGCCGGTCAGCTGGCTCGAAAAGCCTTTTGCCGAGTATTGCCGCGATCTTGCCGAGCTCAAGGATCTGGTCCTGCAAGGCGAACCCGATTGGCCTGCATTGGAAGCGGCCGGCTGGGAGCGGCTGGCCGTGGTGCGCAATCTTGAACTGGTACGCAACCTGTTCAGGCGGCCCCTGGAAATGTGGCTGGTGCTCGATCGGGCACTGTTCCTGCGCGAACACGGCTATGAAGTTCGCCTTGGGACGTTCTGCCAGCAACCGCTGACCCCGCGCAACCTGATGCTGCTGGCGGAGCGTCCCGGCGGTTGACAGCCTGTGGATAAGTCTGTGAACAAGCTTTTGATGAAAGCCTTCAAAAGCCGTTGATTCACGCGTTTTTACAGGCGCTGCTGATCTGCCATCATCCAGCAAAACCAGCAGAAACAGGAGTTTGCGCAAAGACCAGTGGCGAGCCGTTTGCGCATGGCCGGTGGACCAGGTTGGCACGCGGCTTGTGTATAAGCATATTCATCGGTCAATCCAAAACGATCCAAAGACAGACCGAATCCCTGCTATTCGAGTCAATCCGCGTCACATTCCCTCGCAGATAAGAGCTTCCGCCAGGATCCCTGGTCGGCTAAAGTTGCCGCCGATTCGTTCCACCCCTGCAAACGGAATTCACCTCGTGGCCAAAACCTCTTTTCCTGGCATGTTCGCCACCGCCCTGCTCCTGGCCGGTTGCAGTGCCACCCCGAACCATCACAGCGCCCCCGAGTGGGAAGTGCCCGGCATGCAGCTTGGCGGCGACCACGGCGTGCGAATGCAGCATCAGTCCCCCGGCGGCAAGCGCGGCAGCGACAACCGCAAGCTGTTCTTCAACCCCGGCCAACCCGAGCCAGGCGTGAACAGCATCCACCGCGGCTGGTAGGAAAAATCTCTTTTCGGGCGGTCACTTACGTCTTTTCATCAGAATCGCACGGAAGTGGTTTACAGGCGCCAACCGATCGCTATAATGACGCCCCTGTGCCGGTATAGCTCAGATGGTAGAGCAACTGACTTGTAATCAGTAGGTCCCGGGTTCGATTCCTGGTGCCGGCACCATACGCAGTACCGAAGAAGGCTCACCGAAAGGTGGGCCTTTTTTGTTTTGTCCGCCTTGCAGCTCAAAGCTGTTACCCCGGCAGCGTCACTCCAGCACGCGATCAGGCAGCTTTCTGCTCCAACGCTTCCCAACCCAAGCAAGCCAGCGCCAATGTACGCGGCACCGCTTCACGCCCACTGCTGTAACGGCTGATGCTACGCGCGCTCACGCCCAACGCTTCGGCAGCCTGGTCGAGCGTCATCCGGTGCCGCAAGCGCCAGCGAATGAATACGCGGGTGTTCTCATCAGGAGCGGTCTGGGCGAGCGCGTCCAGCAATAGAGTGTCCGCACCAATCTGAATATCCAGTTCCGGCCATTCCACGGACCACCCCCCGTCACCCAATGCCACACCCTCAAACGCTTTTCTCTTAGCCAGTGGCGCCAACCCCGGATACGCCTTGAGCGCGTCGCTCATATCCAGGATGAAATGTTGACCATTGGTAAAGGTCAGCTCAAGGCTGGCGCCTGATCGAGGCTGAACAGCGCGCAGACGGGGACGTTTCATCGATGCCATTTCATCCACTCCTTCAACAGATCGGCCTGATTGGCGGCGTCCCACGCCAGGGCCTGTTGCACCACTTTGGCAGGTGCTCTGCCTGGGGTAAAAGTCACAGATTCCAGACTACAGGTCATCCAGCGAAGCTCTCACCCGCTGGGGCGCAACAAGGCGCTCGCGGACTGTAGCGAGCAGTGCTTCATCCTCCTCAGACCTCAGTACAGGCTTGAAGGGCAACTGGCCCTGCTCAGCCACGTATTGCAACGCTTGGCGCATCAGCTCGCATGGAGTTATGCCCAGCTTTTCGAGCTCGGGGTAAGCGCGCGCTTTGAGATCTTCGTCGATACGGACGGTGATGGACGCCATGGTGGGGATCTCTCTGTGATGACATCGGCCTGTACAGTGGCTTAGCGCTGCCCGTTGGGCAAGGAGCTGTCGCGTTCGGCGGATCGCTCGACTCTGCCAGGTGCCCTGCAACACGGCGTTTCATAGCGGGCCGCACGGACGCCTGATTTCTATGTATGGTCCTCGCCTGGCAGCTGTACGCAGGAGGCATTCATTGCCTGCGGGATTGCTATTGGCCCGTCGACCAATCTGCGTACGGCTGTCACGTCAATCCAAACCGGAACTACCTGTAGGCTGTTGTATGGATTTGTTGCAGCCGCTTGCCTCATAGATCCTTGAGGGATAGGCTTCCCCCGTCGCTGCCCATCAGCGATCGGGCTTGGTCGCCCGACCAACAAAATGTAAATGCTCCCATTCCGCGTTTACCGGTGCCTTGCGCCTGTATCATCGCGCTATGGCAGCTGTGCGCGGGAGGCATTCGTGCCTGCCGGGTTTACCTTTTGTCCCGGTCGACCAATCCGCGTACAGCTGTCACCCAACTGTTTGGTCGCAGTTGGTGTCGGCTCCACTTACAAACGGAGTCATGCCAATGACAAAGATTGTCCCAGACCCACCCCGCACCATGCTTGGCGTCACCGCCAACACCACCTTCGGCTCCTGCGATGCCGGCCATCCCCCCATGTTCACCGTCCGTGAAGGCCTCGAAGCCGAGGATGTGCTCGTGCATGTCTCGTTGCTGCTGGAAGGCATCTACGACACGACGAAGCAGGCTTGTGAACATATCCAGGGGCTGCCGAACAAGGGCTTGCTCTGGTCATCCTTGCACTCGGCTGAAATGGCCAAGGGTTTGGTCGATGC